>JAUVUV010000466.1 GCA_030604975.1 Candidatus Glassiibacteriota bacterium
TCAGGAGTTATTCGATGATCCGAAATTACGGCTTTATGCCAGTCACGACCGGCTGCTGGCTGCCTCGCGGGTGCTGATTGACCTGGACCTTCACACCAGGGGCTTGAACGAAGCACAGGCGGTAAGCCGGCTTGCCGCAGCAACGGGAATCACTCAGCAGCAGGCCTGGTTTCTGGTACGCAGCCTTGCCTCCAGCCCAACCTCCTCTGTGGGCGCAATGGTCGGCAGGATAAAGATCGAGTCATGGCGGGAAAACTGCCGCAAAAAGGGCGGAAAAACGTTCAGCCTGAAAAAATTCCACGATTCCCTCCTGCGCCTGTGCGCTCTTCCTCCTGATAAGGTAAAAGAGCGGCTTTTGCGGGCGTTTAGTAAGAGGAGAAAGTAGAGATGCGGATAAACTATTTCGCCTCGGTGCCATACCCTGAGGTGACAGCGTGGATGGAAAAACTTGAAGAGGCCGGTCTCGGCCTTGAAATAGAAGTGGTCGACCCGCACTGGATTCTGGAAGTCTGTGAGTTGCCGATGGTCGCAAAGCTCGGCCAAACTCTGCAGGACAGGGGATTTCAAGTGCACGTGCAAGGCCCTTTTTCGATCTCGCTCCGGGCAGCCTCAATCCGTTTATCAGGGAACACACCGAGAAACTATTTCTCCGCATGGTTGAGATAGCCGGAAGCTTGCATGCGAAAAACCTCACCTTTTACTCCGGATACAATCCGCTCCTTCATTCCAAGGTGCTCGACCAGTGGTTCGAGGTCTGTCTGCCCCTCTGGCAGGAGACAGTCGAGGTTGCGGATCGTTATGATTTGAGGATTCTGATAGCGAACATGTTCGAAGAAGACCCGGGGATTCAATTGCGCTTGATCGAGGATTGCCCGCCGGAGGCTGCGGGAGTCTGTCTCGATGTGGCCAACGCTTTCACTTACTCACGCAGGAAAATCACCTCCTGGCTCCGTGCCTTCAGTGACCGCCTTCATGTGGTACATCTCAGCGACACCAGAGGAAAGAATGGAGAACATCTCCCGCTGGGCAAGGGCAGAGTGCCGTTAAAGGAGTTTTTCCAGGAGTGCATGAAAAAAAACCTGGCTCCTGATATGGTGTTTAAAATGACTGCCAAGCAGTCGTTCGAATCTTTACAGACCTTACGCAAGCAGGGTTTGGGACAGTATCAGATTGAACTGTTGTAGGTTTTACTATCCAATCGCGATACCGCCGCTCTTGACTCGGTGCCGTGGGCGGCGTGATGATTAAAGCGAGGAAGGGTGGCTGTTAATGATCAAAGAAAGAACATCTAAACCAACGGAGAAAATGCTTAAAGAAGCTGCCAAAGGTGAGCCTCTTTCGGGTGAAGAACTTGCTGCAGGGTTGAAACAAGGGACAATCATAATTCTCGGAAATACTCTCCGCGCAGGCAAGGTGCGGCCGACAGCGGTCGGGAAGGGTACCAGGACAAAGGTCAATGCCAATTTTGGTACCAGCAGGGATGCAAGTGGAATAAAAGAGGAACGTAAGAAAATCCAGATTGCTATTGAGGCTGGGGCTGATACGGTAATGGACCTTTCCACCGGCAAGGATATCGAACAGACACTGAAAATGTCGCTCGAGGAAAGTTCCGTCCCTGTGGGTACGGTTCCCATTTACGGCCTCGCGGCCAGGGCACTGGCTAAGGGCTGCAAATTCGATGATATTTCCGAGGAAGATTTTATCGACTCGGTGATTGCCCACTGCGAGCTTGGCGTGGATTTTATTACCGTGCACAGCGGGCTGACACTGGAAGGAGTTCGGCATTTAGAGAATGAAGGCCGGGTGACCGGTATTGTTAGCCGGGGCGGCTCCTTTCTCCATCGCTGGATGCGTTTCACCGGCAAAGAGAACCCGCTTTACACTTACTACGATGAGATTCTCAAAGTGGCGGGCAAGTATAACGTGGCTTTGAGTCTCGGTGACGGGCTTCGTCCCGGTTCTATTGCCGATGCCACCGACCGCTGCCAGACCACAGAACTGCTGATACTCGGTGAGCTGGTCGACCGGGCCCGAAGCGTAGGCGTACAGGCGATGGTCGAGGGACCGGGCCATGTCCCCCTCGACCAGATCAGGCTCAATATCCAGATGCAGAAAGAAATCTGCAAGGGCGCTCCATTTTATGTGCTCGGCCCGCTGGTAACCGATATTGCCGCAGGCTACGATCATATTACTGCTGCTATCGGTGGGGCGATTGCCGCTGCAGCAGGGGCAGATTTTCTCTGCTATGTAACTCCCGCCGAACACCTGCGCCTTCCCACTGTTGAGGATGTCCACATCGGGGTGATCGCCATGAGGATTGCCGCCCACGCCGCCGATGTAGCAAAGGGACTGCCAGGTGCAGCCGACTGGGATCTGAAAATGAGCAAGGCGCGGAAAAAACTGAACTGGGAGAAAATGTACTCCCTTTCGATTGACCCCACGCTTGCCCGAAAGCTCAGGGGATCGAGACGTCCCCGGGATGAAAACTTCTGCAGTATGTGCTCTGAACTCTGCGCTCTGAAAGATTGAATACCCCGGACCACTGTAATATTCGCCCAAGGAGTTAGCCATGTCCGCAGATGAATGGTCTCAACTGCTTCAGACCGATATGGACGGGCTTTTAACCGGGCAGGAACAGGTCAAGGCCGAGATCGTTAAGCTCAAGAA
>JAUVUV010000096.1 GCA_030604975.1 Candidatus Glassiibacteriota bacterium
AACCCAATGGAATCTGGCGCTGCCACTATGCAGGCGCCTGCTCCGAGGCCTGCCCAAAGGGAGTAGACCCCTCACTTGGAATCCAGCTTCTCAAAAGGGCGATTTTCAATCACCGCCTCCTTGGTAAAAAGAAACGCCTCGCACCTGTTGCCGAGACTCCAGAGGGCGTGGAGCGAAGGGAGGACATCCCGGAGGCTCCCGAAAAGACTGTCCGGGAATAAACCACTCCGGTGGTTGTGGAAATGCTTGCCCCATACACCACGGGGATTTTAAAAAACAAACAATCCTGTCAGCTAAAAACAGCCTTCCCGTGCTGAATTGAGATGGTAACTCCTGAACAAGAAGAAACTGAGAAAGAGGCCTAAAAAATCATAGGGGAGACCGCTCAGTCCAGTAATTCCTGGTAGATTTTTTTTCAACTGCGATATCACCTACCTGGATTACTTTCATGGCACACTCCTGTAATTTTTCTGCAATGGAAAATCCAGAACTTTAAGGAGGCCTGCCCGGCCTCAAGCCTGTCATCTTCTTAACCTGCGTATCAGACCAAACCCTTTATGTATAACCGTGGCTCTTATTCTCTTAAACGGCTTTGAGTAAGCCCTGTAAAGCCGGAATGCGCCGCCCCATTTGGCCTTAAACTGGTAAATACCCTTATGTTTGGGAGCAGCGCTTTCGGGCTGGGGAACCACTCCGGCCAGATCGTAAAGCCTGTCCCCTTTCTGATGCCCCCAGCGCATGATTTCCCACTTAAGCAAGTCCGAACTGTAGAGTTTGGCCTGACGAGCTTTTTCGGACTGAACCGAACCCCATTCAATCAGCACTCCTCCCCAGTGCCAGATGCCGAGCCCTCCGAGAAGATCGTTATCGCGATAAGCGCAAAAAATTTCAAGCATTCCCGCAGGGTGAAGGTTACGCCAGAGTTCGGTGATATTCCTCAGTGTCGGTGGAATAAGACCGATCGATCTCCGGCAATCGCAAACAAATTCGTGGTACTTGCCAAGCTCGGATTCGTTTTCCAGCCTTTCCATCCT
The DNA here is from genome assembly GCA_030604975.1 of Candidatus Glassiibacteriota bacterium. Taxonomy (GTDB): domain Bacteria; phylum Gemmatimonadota; class Glassbacteria; order GWA2-58-10; family GWA2-58-10; genus JAUVUV01. The sequence continues at coordinate 1,035 of JAUVUV010000096.1, forward strand.
CAGGCCGTCTTCAAAAGAACGCCGAATGGCTTTTCTGGCCGATTGTTTGAGATTTTGCCAGAGTAAATCTTCATCCGGCCGCAGATCCACCAGAAACGTCGCCTGCTCTCTGGGTTCATAACCTCGTTGACGGCTGAAATAATCAGCCAAATTGCTCGGATCAGCGCCCTCGTATATGCTGTTGTAGGCCCCGTCAATTAAAACTATTCCGGTCTCCCGGCAAAATCGTTCCACCTCGCTGAGAAGCTCTTCGAAAACTTTCTCTCTGTCATTTTCACAGAGAAAGACAGGTCCTGCCTGCCATTTGATAGTGGGGGCGATTCGGTCGGCGACGGAGGTTAAAAGCCGCTCGAAGGGTTTTTCAATCATCAGGCGATGGAAAGAAGATTCGCGTGTCAGGCGCAACAGTGCGAGCGTTTTCCCACTCTCCTCCTCCACCCGGAAAAAAACGCTTCGCAATCCCAGGTACCCTTTCAGGAAAGACGCCCAGCGGGAAGTCTGATAGATGCTCCCTCCCTCAGCGCCCGCAACCATTGAATCCCAGCTGTTTTCATCCACTGAATTGAAAATTTTTACTTTCAATGTGATTATTTCCAGTCGGTTTTCACAACCTTGATTAAAAATTTCTCGCACCTGCTAAATCGGCAATCTTACGGAATGATTCCAAAACCGCTACCTTTAGAATGATTTAATCATAAAATCATTGAGGGAAACCGCCTGGTTAAAGGCACCAGGAAACTAGTTTTAGCAAATCCTTGATAGAAATCTCTCAGATGATGAGCAGTTGTTCGCAAAAGGCTATTTTATGATATTTTTGCTTCCGAGCCAAACTTAATCGGAACATTAAAAATATATCTTTATAGCTTTTAACTATAAGACGCAATAAAATAATATTCTGGTATCCGCAAATAGGATTACCTGATGTTGTTACCAAAAGCACAAAGGAAATTCTCCTTGAATTTTCAAGCTGACTGGTCAAATTACCGACATATATTAATTAGATAAGGTTAAAACGAATATCTGTATTAATAGCAAAATCAAAATTAATTGACCTTCAAAGGGAGAAAAAACGGCTATCCGGGCTCGATAATCCTTGAACTTACTCTTTAACCAAGGTATTATTACCTTAGCCTGGCTGGTGCAGGTTCGGATCCGGACAGAGTCTTTCAATTCTCACCCTTGCCGCTTTGAGCTTGATTATATCAGGCTGGGCTGCTGTTTATCGTATTCTGGATGATTCACAGCCAATTTGCCATTTGACGTCTAACAGTGGTTAACGTCTTGGCCTTACTTTTTTAATGACTAGAACTTTTCCCGCCAAGAAAAACCTCCCGGTCTGTTGTGGACCAGCCTTAGAGAGCGTCAAGGTTTGCCTTATAGAATTTTTGCGGCTAAGATGGGCCTTTCATAGCGAAAACCGATAACGCCGGTATATCGATCTCGATAAACCTGAATTTTATATTTGAGATATTACCGGAACTAGGGCCCTAATATCTGAATACATTGTCTTTCAGGAGTCCCGATGACCCCGATATTCATATTTCTTATAATCATTATCGCCATGTCGCTGATTATATCCGGCTGGCTGATGGTGCTCCGGCTCCAGCGTGAACGGAAGATATCGGAGATGAAAATCGCCTACTTTCGGCATGCAGCAGAGGAACAGAACGCTTACCAGGTATACATCCAGGCTGAAAAAGCCCTTCAGGAAGTGGAGATAGAACTCCAGAAGAGCAAAGAACTTATTGTTGAACTGAAAGTCAAAGTGAGGCAAAGAAAAAAGCAACTGCGCGAGTTAATCGAGCCTCTAAGACGGGTTAAATCCAGGATTAATCTACTTGTGGGCAGTTCCTCAAAACTGGAGCTGGAGCTTGATAATACTAAACTGACCAGCGAAATTAAGACTCTCCTGATGTTCAACAACATGGACAAGATCAGGATTAACTCAGAAACAGCCAAGATAATCGAAAAAAAGGTCGATCTGCCTTTTCTCACCAAGGAATCGGCTGAATTAGGAAAGAACTGGGAAAAAACACGCCAGCAATTGGAGCAGGTAGAAAACGAATTCCGCTTTTTGGATCCAAACACATGGAAAAAATTTGCTGAATCCTACGCCAAGAGTCGCGCGGAAAAGAGTAGGCTGGCCCCGGAAAGAGAACTTATCAATATGATTCTCCTGCTTAATAATAAAAAGGGCCTTCTTTATGTCCGGAAAAAAGAAATGGCCAAGGATCCTACCACGGAATCCGCCAAGCTGGTTAAAAAATACGAGGATGATATCATTAAACTTGAAACACAATTGGCTAATAAAAGCAGGAGTCTGGGAGTCCCCATGACAAGATTGAACGAACTTAAAAACCTGTTTCTTAAGTGATCATATTTCCTAACCCATTTTAATTCCAGGTAGTTACTGCATTGAAGTTTATCCTTCAACATATGCTGGCAGCCGCATTTGTCCTTTCTGCTTTTTTCTACAGCAGTTCCGCCGCCCAGGAGGACACAGCTACGAATACCGACACCCGCACCGCCGGGGCGAAGCCCCCTGTTTCGCTCACTATTCCGGTCGAGTTCGCGGATACGATTTCGGGTGATTTTTTCCAGATTGTGGATAAACTCGGACTCAACAGTTATACTTTCCGGCTGATCACCCGTTTTGAGACAGTATCCGAGGAGTTGATCCTCGAATCCCTGGCGCAGGCCAACAAGCAGGTGGATTACCAGCGGGCCAATGCCTTTGCCGTGGCCTATGCAATCAACTTGTTCTGCCAGATGGACAGCCTCTGGGCCGACTTTCTCTCTGATATCGAGATGCAGTACCGGGAGCCCAACATTCTTCGCATCAATTTTCGCGATGATCAGAAATGGAAGAGTTACGCACTGAACGAACTGTTTTTCTCGGAATTTTTTCAGGAACTACTGCTCATAATGGGGAACATCGGGATCGCTGATTCCAGAGATGGCAAACAGTGGCTAGCCGGCTGGCCAGACGAACTTCGCTGGAAATACCGTGAATACAGGTTTGAATACATGCCGGAGGACATTGAAATCAGAGTGATAGACTTGCGAAAGGCCGCCGGCGACACATCCGATGCTGAAGAAACCACCAAAGTGCGGCTTCTACCCTCCAAACCGGTATCACCTGTGGAACGCGGTGACTCGGTCGAACCACCACTGAGAGTTCCACGTCTCTGACCGGCTGCGTGCGGTGAGGATTGACTTTATCAAGGCCGGTTGCTATCTTAATTTCCACATTATCCGCCAGCATTCTGCCATCGGCTAACTCTTATAAGTACTCGAAATTATGAAACTAGCTACCCTGGGTCCTCCCGGAACTTTCAGTCATGAAGCTGCTCTCCGGTTGGACCCCAAGGTGGAAATTGTTTTCCAGCACACCATCCGGGATGTTTTCGAGTTTACCGCCGGCGATTTTGGAGACTCCGGGCTGGTTCCCCTTGAAAATTCCGTTTCCGGCTCTGTGGGCGAAACCTTAGATGCGCTCACCGATTCCGAACTTCAAATCGAAAAAGAACTGATCCACCCGGTAGTCCAGAACCTGGCCGGCCTTCCAGGCTCCCAAAAAATCACTACCATCCTGGCCCATCCCCAGTCTTACGCCCAGTGCGAGAAATTCATTCGTGGCAATTATTCTGATGCGGAAATCATTCAGACCAGCAGCAACGGAAAAAGCGCAGAGATACTTCATGAATCCAAGCGAAAGGACCTGGCTGCAATCGTGCCTGAACTTGCTGTCAAACTTTACAAGCTGAAAATGATGCGCCAGGGGATTCAGGATAACCGTTACAATGTTACCCGTTTCGTGCAAATATCCCGCAAGCTTACCTCCACCACCGGCTATGACCGTACCAGCCTGGCCGTTTACCCCCAGATTGACTATCCGGGTTTGCTTCACGAAACCCTCGGGCATTTCTCTTCGCGCGGGGTGAATCTCAGCAAAATCGAATCCCGTCCATCCAAGGGCCGTCTCGGGGATTATATCTTTTTTATCGACGTGCAGGGGCACCAGCAGGACGAACGGGTGGCAGAAGCCCTGGAAGACCTGAAAAAGATGGCGTTTGTCAAAGTACTCGGCTCTTACCCCCGCCAATACTGAACTCTTTCTCCCACCTGGTATGTTCTTTAAAAATTTTGCCACCATCTCGAAATCCATCAAACCGCATTATTTAAACCTGTTTAACGAATTGGAATTGACAGTCGGATAGCTGCATTTTAGATTAGATTTCCTGTTGATCCCCCTGGCGGTTTTACGACTTCAGATTAAACCAGCGCTGCCCCGGTATACGAAATGCGCCAAGCGCGGTTAATTCTCTGATAATCCTTATTATATTCTTGGTCAATATGGCGGAAAGAATCTGTACAGTCGGTATCGATCTTGGCGGAACGAACATAGTTTTCGGACTGGTCACTCCCAGGGGTGAGTTGCTCCATCATTTCAGCCGTCCCACGGAAGGGGAAAAAGGCACGGACCGGGTGATGGGAAACATTCTCGACGGTATTTCCCAGAGCATTGAAGCTGCCGGGGAATACCGGGTTAACGGGATCGGGCTTGGCTCTCCGGGTGTGGTAGACACAGAGCACGGACTGGTTATCCAGTGCGCGCCGAATATCCCGAACTGGTCCGGCCAGCAGATCAGGCAGCCAATAATCGACCGTTTCAGGCTTCCGAGTTTCGTGGACAACGATGCGAAGATGGCTGTAATCGGTGAGGCGATATTCGGCGCCGGAGCTGGTAAAAAACATGTCCTGGTGGTTACTCTTGGCACCGGTATCGGCGGCGGGGTGGTGATCAACGGCAAGATTCACCGCGGAGCCTATTACTGCGCCGGGGAAATCGGCCATGCAGTGGTACAGATCGGCGGGCGGCGCTGCGCCTGCGGTGTGGAGGGCCACCTGGAGGCTTACGCTTCGGCCAAGGGCCTGGTCGGCCAGGTGCACGAGGCTTTGCAGGAAGGCAAAACCTCGGTTGTCACCGAATGGGCCGGCCCGGAACTAGCTGGTCTCACTGCCAAGATGGTGCTGGATGCTGCCAAACAGGGTGACAGGGTCTGCCTGGATGTTGTCAACCTCTCGTCGCATTACCTGGGCATGGCGCTGGCACACTTTGCAATGGTATTCGACCCGGAAATGATGATTATCAGCGGGGGAATCTCTCTGGCAGGCAAGATTGTTTTCAATTCAGTGCAGGAAGCCTACGACCGGTACATTTATTACACGGATGTGCGCAAAGCCCCAATAGTCCCGGCCAGGCTCGGCTTTGAAGCAGGCATGGTCGGGGCTGCTGCAATGGCCATGATTGAACTCAACTTGAACGAAATCCAAAATCTACCCTAAAGAGACAGATCCTTTATGCCCCAGGTACTGGCCCTCGATTTCGATGGTGTAATCAGCGACAGCCTGCTCGAAGCATACCTTCTGACCTGGCGTATTGCCGGGAAAATAGAGCCCCAACTCGCAGTGGCCGGAGGCCGTGTCCCCGGCCTGGACAATATTCACTCCTTCCGCGATCAACACCGAGAACACTGGGAGTCTTTTTCACGTCTGGTGCCTTTCGGCAACCGTGCCGAGGATTACCTGGTGATCCAGCGCGCGGTTCAGCTGGGAAAATCTTTCGGCACTCAGGAAGAGTTCAACAGCTTCTGTAAGACCTTGGATCCCCGCCAAATGGATGATTTCCACGAGGAATTTTACCGGGAAAGATACCGCCTTGCCGAGCACCACTGGGAGGGCTGGATCGCGCTCAACAAGCCTTACCCCGGAATCAGGAAAGCGATAGAGGCTCTCTCCTCGTACTTCGAGCTTGCCGTGGCCACATCGAAAGACTCACAGACCGTGCACGCTCTTTTGGACAGCTACGGGCTTGGCTCGCTTTTCGGCCCGGGCCATGTGCTGGACAAATCGATGGGCGGCTCCAAGCGAGCCCACCTGGCCACTCTCCGTGATATATTCAACTGCACGTACTGCGAGATGACTTTTATCGACGACAAGGTGGCCCACCTGATTGATTGTTCGGACCTTGGAGTACGTCTCTTCATGGCTGGCTGGGGTTATAACAGCACCCAAGAGGCAGAGCTCGCTGCAAGCCGGAATATCCCCGTGCTCCAGATTGAAGAACTATCATCTCTTTCACCCCGATAATTAATCACTATAGTCAGAATGTGAGCTTTTTCGCCAGGAGCGCTCGGCTCTTCCTGCCTTTTGCTGCCAGCGATAACAAATTTTCCCTGATTGCGAAATGCAATATCAGTCCCCAGGCAAGTACTACGGAATCAACAGGGATTTTGCAGATACGCGGCTTGTGAGATTTTCCGGAATTGTAGATTTACTTACACACCCCGCCTGCTAGGCAGGCACCCCTCTTGGTAGAGGGGATTTTTGCCCTCCCCGGTCACCTTTAATACAGTGCTGGGAAGGGGATTTGGAGAAAAGTCCCCTCTATCAAGAGGGGACACAGGGGTGTGTCTTGCTTGAATGAAAGATATTTCAATATCTCGAAGTCTTAACATGGATCAAAGAGGGCAATCAAGTGGAAACCTGTAAGGTCACGGCGCGCCGTGACCTTAAAAA
>JAUVUV010000293.1 GCA_030604975.1 Candidatus Glassiibacteriota bacterium
ACGAGTGGATCAAGTCGTTCGATAGCCGGGTCTACGTTTATCTCTGTATGGAGAGCGCCACGGTTTACCGCTGGGCGTTGGGCCGCGAGGTGGGGCACGACTGGCTGGCCGTGGAGAAGGGTGTCCCCTCGCCGCCGGGGGGAGGGAGAGTTGAGGATTGATTTAAGAGGTAAATATAAAAATAAATTGGAATAAAAAAGGCACAGCCTGATCCGTGCCTTTTTTGTTTATCCAATATCAAATGTGTAAAAGGTGTAATCTTCCTACTCCTCGAACTCTCCCATGCGTGAATATTTTTCTGTCCGCTGCTTGACCAGCTCTTCTGGCGAAAGCCTGCTCAACTGCTTCAAGTGCTTGGCGAGCACCATGCTCAGGCTTTCCGCTGCCGAGCTGAAATCGCTGTGCGCCCCGCCGTTTGGCTCGGGGATTATCTCGTCGATCACACCGAACTCTTTCAGGCTTGCCGCATCCAGCTTGAGGGCAACCGCGCTTTTCTCCTTCTCGCCGTCATCGCGCCAGAGGATCGAGGCGCAGCCCTCGGGCGAGATCACCGAGTAGATTGCATTTTCCATAATCAGTACCCGGTTGCCCACCCCGAGCGCCAGAGCTCCCCCGCTTCCGCCCTCGCCGATAATCACCGCAACGAGCGGCGTCTTCAGCATGGCCATCTCCCGCAGGTTACGCGCGATCGCCTCGGCCTGGCCGCGCTCCTCGGCCCCGATACCGGGATAGGCCCCGGGAGTGTCGATCAACGTAATTATCGGGCGGGAGAATTTCTCGGCCATTTTCATCAGCCTCAAGGCCTTGCGGTAACCCTCGGGATGCGCCATACCAAAATTGCGGTAGAGCTTTTCCTTGGTGTCTCTGCCCTTTTGCTGGCTGATCACCATCACCGGTTTGCCCTCGAAACGCGCCCAGCCGGCCACGATACTCGGGTCGTCCCGGAATTGACGGTCGCCGTGGAGTTCGAGAAAATCCTCGAATACTGTATTGATATAATCCAATGAGTAGGGACGGTTCGGGTGGCGGGCAAGCTGAACCCGCTGGTAAGGAGTGATCTTGCGGTAGATATCCTCGCGCAGGCGAATGAGCTTTTTCTCAAGCTTCCCGATCTCGTCGTGAAGTTCCAGGTCCTCGCTGGTAGCGATATAGCGCAATTCCTCGATCCGCTGGACTATTTTCTGAAGCGGACGTTCAAAGTCAAGATATGTCCCGTTCATATTTTTTCTTTCCCCGCTGATTGAGGCGAAACCCCCAGCCGGTGTTTAGATTCTTGCTCGGTTGTAACCCTCAAATTTGGGGCTGCCCTGGCGCGCGGTCAAGTATTTTAAAAAAAGGGATTTCTAAGCGAAAAAATAAGCGGTTACCTGAAAAGATTCTTGTCGGCAACCGCCAGTGATCGGATATTTTACAATCCCAGTAACCCTTTGGCCACGTCGCGGCAGAGCTTGTTGAGAATCTCCTCACTCAAGCCCAATCCGTCCACCAGCCAGTCTCCCTGTCCCGGATAAAAAGTGGCCCAGGTGTAGTCCAGATCCTTTATATCCGAACGCAGAAAGATCGACCAGAGCTTGTACAGCTTGCCTGTTGGCAGGATATCCGTGCCCCAGAGGATCTTGTCCTGGCAGCGGGTAAATAGACGCCTGGCCTCCTCGGTCCGGCTCTCCCTGGCCTGGAGGGTTTTGCTTTTGCCTATTTCAGCCATCCTTCCGGAGATGTCGCTGTAGAGGTTGGGGTAGTCCAGGAGAAGCCGGGAGAACTCGTCGATCCTGTCCCAGGCGTAGTTGGCAAGGTGCGCAGCGTTGAAATTGGTTTTTTTCACGTCCTCGATCATCCGGAAAAAGTGCTCGTGAAGTTTCCAGTACTCCTTCTCATGGAAATTTTTTGGGTACCAATGCCAGTCCGGAAAGCAGGTCAGCTCGCGCTTCCTTGCGTTACTCTCCAAAGGGAAAAAGAAATCGTAGGGATCGCCGTAATGGATCCAGACCGGAAAACCCAGCTCGCCGGCGTAGCTGAAAATTTCCTTGAAACGGGTATCTGTGAGCGGGGCGACCTTGCCGTTGGTGGTCACTGAAAGACCGACATTCTTATGCACCTTGAGGCCCCGGATTCCCCCTGAACGGCACTTGTCGAGATGGGCGCAGGCTTTTTCGACAAAGCCCGGCTCATCAAGTTTCCAGTCAAAGCTGGTGAAAAGAACGACGCGCTCGGCAAGAGGGCCGGAAAGCCAGTGATCCGCCTCGCGTAAAAATTCATCCCAGAATTTATTTATCGGCAGGGCAACAATGTATCCGACTCCCGCCCTGTCGAGGATCTCTTTGAGCTCTTCCATCAGGCCCGGTGTCTCGGGATACCCTTCCAGGTGGCTGTAGCCGTCGATTGCGCCCTCCACACCGAGCCTGCTGTACTCGGAATCCCAGTCAACCGGCTCAGCTCCGAGCTTGAGCCGAGCCACCCGGTGATAGCTGTCGATTTCAAGCATTACGTCTTCCGGCATTTTCATCCAGCTCCATCCGGGATAAGCCTCAGGGGCCTTACGCGCCCAGAACTCCTCTACCTGGCTGATTTCCTGCTCGATATTGCTGTCGTTTAAGGCTGAAGTTTTCATTTAAAGCAAATCTCCATTGGCGTATCAGTCTGGTAAAAGTTCATTCTGGAAAAAATATTAGAGTAATGTATCAATTTGAGAAAATCAATGCAAAATTTTTTCCCCGCAAATAAGTTAAGACTCTAACTTCTCCTGAATTAAAACCGCATACTTGCCACATCCGGCTTTGAAAATTAATTTATACATAGCGTCAGTAGTGTCCGGGGAAATTACATGGGGATCTTTGTGGCATGATGATGTTCTCAATTTGGAGCGAGCAGGGGAGATAGAGATTAAATTATAGCCTTAGTTGTCCCTGCTGAGAGCTTGAAATCTTTCATGAGCTTGGCAGAGCTGTTCTCACCCGGGCGCAGCCTGCGGCTGCGCCAGCGGGCCGCAAGCGATTTTTGCATGCCTTATTGGTAGCGCATACTACAATGGGAGTTGATCGTGGCACAGGTGAATAAGCAGCGCATCGAACTGCCGCGGGAAATGGCAGAAAATGTTCGCCTTGTGCTCGAGTTCCACCGCTGGGGCGGAACTGCCGAGGGTGTAACAGCGGGTGAGACTATTTACTCAGACAACTACTCGCGCCTGCGCAGCGACACGCTCAAACTTCAGCGGTTGTGCGACTCGATTGAGCACAGTCTCGCCGGCAGCCTGCCCGGGGAGGCGGAAACCCTGCTCAGTGCAGGCCGGATGTACCGCAGAAGTGCCGACTACGTGAAAGCGCGAGAGTATTTCCTGCGGGCGCTGGAAATCGTTTACCGGGGGTGCCGATGCGCCTGATTCACCTCACCAGTTCCGGAGGCTGGGGCGGAAGGGAGATGTACCCTGCGGCTCTGGCCCGGATTCAGAGGGAGAGAGGCCACGAGGTTTCCCTGGTGGCGAAAAATAACACTCCGCTGGCCCGCTTCCTGGCTGTTTCAGACCTCGAATACGACCTTCTCCGCGTTGGGCCCTATCTCGATCCGGCGGCAAGCTGGCAGCTTGCCCGAATAATCGAAAAACGCACGCCCCGGATCATCCATATCCACCTCTCCCGCGACCTGGCCCTGGTAAGCCTGGCCTGCTCGTTCGCCCGCTCTCGCCCGGCGCTGATCCTTCACAAGCATATCGCCTCAGCCGGCAACAAGCGCGACATCTTTCACCGCTATCTATACGGCAAACTCGCCGCGGTGGTGGCGGTTTCTGAATATGTCAAGCAGAGCCTTGTCGAATCATGCCCTTTGCAGGCAAACCGGGTGAAGGTCATTTTCAACGGCGTGGGCACGAGCCGGTTCGATCTCCGCCACCGGGAAAATGAACCCGGCCGTGATTCTTTGCGCAGAGAGCTGGGAGCAGCCGATCCGGGCACCGTGCTTGCCGGGGTGGTGGGAAGGCTCGAGCCGCGAAAAGGGCAGGAGGTGTTTCTGGAGGCTGCTGCAAAAGTTGCCGGACGGATCGAGAAACTTCGCTTTGCAGTGGTAGGCGCGCCAGAGGGCGAATACGACCGGTTTCTCAAGAAGAGATGTGAGGTTCTCGGCCTGGAGGG
>JAUVUV010000414.1 GCA_030604975.1 Candidatus Glassiibacteriota bacterium
CCTTAACAAAGGGGGAGACAGGGGGTTGTCTTGCAATCCCCCTTAACAAAGGGGGAAACAGGGGGTTGTCTCGATGTGTTCATCCTCTGGGGGAATAAGATCGATCAAATTCATTATCCTTGTTTGCCCGCAAGCTGGCCGCAGGCCCCGGCGATATCCGCGCCATGGGAGCGGCGGAAAGTGACCGTCTGGTTGCAGGTGGCCTGAAGCGCCTTCCGGAATCGTTCTACTTCCTGCTCGCTTGGCGACCGGAAAGGCACACTGTCGACCCGGTTGAAAGCAATCAGGTTGATCTTGCAGGGCAGAGTCGAGGTGATCCCGGCCAGCGCCTCCACGTCCTCCAGCCGGTCATTGATCCCGGGCAGCAGGAGATACTCGAAAGTGATCCGTTTGCCCGTGATCCGGTAACACTCGCCGCAGGCCTCCAGAAGCCGCGAAAGTGGTACTCTGCGGGCTGCAGGCATCAGCTTTTTCCGCAAGGACTCGGTGGCCGCGTGAAGGCTCACCGCCAGTTTCATCTGCGGGAAATCGCGGCTGAAACGCAGCATCTGCTCCGGCAGGCCCACTGTCGAGACAGTTATCCTTCGCGAGCCCACCTGCATGAAATCGTTGTGGTTCATCACCTGAAGGGCTTTCCTCAGGTTTTCGTAATTCAGGAACGGCTCGCCCATCCCCATGAACACGAGATTCGGTGACTTAGGCCGGTCCGTATCAGAAGTATCCTCTGAAAGCGAGTCCCACCAATTGAGCGAGGCGAGCGCCTGGCACAGGATTTCCCCCGCGCTCAGGTTGCGTCCTGCGCCCAGCCTTCCGGTTGCGCAGAATCTGCAGCCAAAAGCGCAACCTGTCTGGGTGGAGAGGCAAACCGTGTAATACCCGCAATCCATCGGAATCTCCACGCTCTCCACGGATTTGCCGTCAGCCAGATGCCAGAGAGTTTTTCGGGTGCCGTCGATACTGGTGACAGTTGTGCTTTCTCTCAGGGGCATTATCTCATAGGCGGCGGAAAGGCGTTCCCGCAGCCTGGCCGGAAGGTCGGTCATCAGGCTGAAATCCAGCGTGCCGTGCTGGTAAATCTGACGCAGGATTTGCTTGACCCGATAGGGCTTTTCTTCCCAGGATGCAATCCTGTCCGCCAGTTCCGCCTTGACCTCTTCCGTACCCAGGTCGAGAAGACACAGACGGGAGCTTTTTTCCGTCTTTTTCATCAGATAGGACAATTATTTCGGGTCTTTAATCGAGCAGGGGCACGGCGTGCCGTGCCCCTGCTTTAGTTAATCCGGTTATCCTGGTAAAATCACCCTTCCGCTTTCCCCTCTTCTACATAGCGTGTAACCCAGTCAACTACTTCGGGCACCGGTACCCGAACCTGCTCCATCAAGTCCCGTTCTCGGATCGTGACCGTGTTGTCCTCCAGTGTCTGGCCGTCGGTGGTGATCCCGAGTGGTGTTCCGGCCTCGTCCTGTCGGCGATAGCGCCTGCCGATTGATCCGCCCTCATCGTAAAATGTCTTGTGCTTTTTCCGCAGAGCCTCATAAATATCTTTCGCCGCAGCGACCATTCCCTCCTTTTTCACCAGCGGGAAGACCCCGGCCTTGATCGGGGCGAGTTTCGGCGGGAGGCGAAGGACCACCCTTTCCTCTTCTTCGTCATAGGCGTCAACCAGGCAGGTGAGCATTGTCCTGTCGACTCCGGCCGAAGTTTCGATCACATAGGGCACATAGCGCTCCCCGGTGGATTCATCGAAATAACTCAAGTTCGATTTTCCGGAATACTCGTTGTGCTTGGCCAGGTCAAAATCCGTGCGGTTATGCACCCCCTCGAGTTCCTGCCAGCCGAACGGGAACTCATATTCTATGTCGAACGCAGTGCGGGCGTAGTGGGCGAGCTCATCCGGGCCGTGCTCGCGCCAGCGCAGTTTCTCCTTTTTCAACCCCAGCGCCAGGTAGAAATTCATCCGGTCCTCTTTCCATTTCTCGAACCACTCCTCGTCAGTGCCTGGCTTGACAAAATACTGCATCTCCATCTGCTCGAATTCCCGCGTACGGAAAATAAAATTGCCTGGAGTGATTTCATTGCGGAAAGCCTTGCCGATCTGGGCGATACCGAACGGTATCTTGCGGTGCATCGCGGTCTGCACGTTCAGGAAATTGACAAATATACCCTGGGCGGTTTCCGGGCGAAGGTAAATCAGGGCGGTGTCATCCTCCACCGGCCCTATGTAGGTCTTGAGCATCAGGTTGAACATGCGCGCCTCGGTAAGAGCCTCATTGCCGCACGCCGGACATTTGGCTCCCTCCACCATGTCCGCGCGGAAACGCTGCTTGCAGTTTTTGCAATCCACCAGCGGATCGGTGAACCCCTCCACGTGCCCGCTCGCCTCCCAGATCTTCGGGTGCATCAGGATGCTTGCGTCCAGGCCATCCACGTCGTCCCTTTCCATCGTCATCCAGCGCCACCAGAAATCTTTCACGTTTTGCTTGAGTTCGGTTCCCAGCGGGCCGTAATCCCAGCAGGAGCTGAGCCCGCCGTAGATCTCGCTGCTCTGGAAAATATAGCCGCGCCGCTTGCAGAGGCTTACCAGTTTTTCCATCAAGGATTCGATTGGTTTGGCCGCCATTCGATGTTGCTCCTTAAGTACTTGGCCGACAGTTTCTTCTATTCGAATTCGGAAATGTGAAAATCTAAACTGAAAAAGGCGATAAGTCAACCGAAGATAGGGATTTGCTTCTGTTAATAAATACTTGTCAAGTCGGTTCAGGGGGCTGATAGAGTTCAAAATTAGCCGATAGCGGAGATTATCTTTGGCAGGAATATATTTTACGCTGATAAGCCTGCACGGGCAGGCTGCCGCCCTGAGGGCGTTTGTTTTACTGGAGTGTTTGGAAGGGTGAGGCGAGGTGTGAAATTCGAGTCATTCGGTCCACCAGCCTTTTTTCTGCTCGACCCTGGTGACATTTTCCGCCTGGGGCCCTTTGCGTCCGCTCATCTGTTTGAACTCGACAATATTGCCCTCTTCCAGGTCGCTAAAATCCAACCCTTCCAGGGATGAGGAGTGGAAGAAGAC
>JAUVUV010000013.1 GCA_030604975.1 Candidatus Glassiibacteriota bacterium
GATGCCTGGAGATAATGTGGAGTTGACGATAGAGTTGATTTCTCCGATAGCGATGGAGAAGGAGTTGCGTTTTGCGATACGTGAGGGAGGCCGGACTGTAGGTGCCGGTGTGGTTGCCGCGATTATCGAGTAATTCAGACCCGTGAGGATTTCGCGCAGGGACAAAAGACAAGCCAGGTTTCAATGGTCCGCTCGGTAGAACAAAAAAGAATGGTTCGGTGTATATCTTATCCGAGGGGGTATGCTTAAAAGTAACTTCCTCCGTTTATTTTACCTCGCAATCTTGCGGGCCGTTGATAAATGCTGAATTGAATTTTTGTTTCTGAAATTAAAGAGGTTTCGAGTATGGCTGGTGGAGGAGCGAGAGTCAGTGCCATTATGGAATGCCAGGAGTGCAAAAGCAGAAATTACCACTTAAGTAAGAACAAGAAAACCCATCCCGATAGGATGGAGCTGAGGAAGTACTGCCGTGTGTGTCGCGCGCATACCCTCCATAAAGAAACAAGATAGTCATTAACCCGATTGGCGTTTCCTAAAAGATGCAGGCCAGTAGCTCTAACGGCTAGAGCACCGGACTCCAAATCCGGGGGTTGTGGGTTCGAATCCCTCCTGGCCTGCCATTATTATTAATTTGAACAGGACTGTTATGGCAAACCAAGCAGATAAAACATTGACACAAACGCTGCAGCTCGACAGGCTGGTTCAATTCCTTAAAGAGGTACGCGGCGAAATAACCAAGGTTACCTGGCCGGGAGGAAATGAAGTTAAAGGCGCGACTTGGGTAGTCATTGTTGTCTGTACCTTTGTTGCTTTTGTTATCTGGACCATTGATAAAATTATCAATTTCGGGATTGGTTTTATCTTTTAGTCCCCGTAGCAGGTTTTTTAGCCTCAGCGGGTTGGCAATTGTCGAGTAATTCTTTTTCAGGTTGGGTAATGGAAGATTCCAAGTGGTACGTTCTTCAGGTATATTCTGGGCACGAAAATAAGGTAAAGATTCGGATCGAGAAACTGATCGAGAATATGAAGGTTCAGGACGGCGAGTCCAAAATCAAGGAAATGATGGTGCCCACTGAAGAGGTAACCGAATTTAGAAACGGCAAGAAAGTTAAAATAGAGAAAAAGCTTTACCCCGGATACGTCCTGATCAACATGCTTGCTGATGAAGAGACTATTCATACGCTGAATAACACCCAGGGGATAATCAAAGTCGCCGGCGGCGGGATCAAACCTCACCCGCTTCGCGAAAGCGAAGTGAATAAGATTATCCGTCGGGAAGTAAGGCCGGCGGCTGTCGGTGTCAGAGAGGAGATGCCTTACAAGGTCGGCGATTTTGTCGAGGTGGTCGATGGGCCTTTTACGGAGTTCAGAGGAAGCATTGAAGAGATCTATCCGGAGAAAGGCAAAGTGAAAGTCGTAGTGAGTCTTTTCGGCCGGCCGACACCGCTGGAACTCGATTATCTCCAGTTAAAACGGCTATAGGATGACTTGTCAGATTCAAGGAGTCAAAGGTGGCTAAGAAGATCGCAGGTTTTATGAAACTTCAGATCCCAGCAGGACAGGCTAACCCCGCTCCGCCTGTCGGTCCGGCTCTCGGTCAGCGCGGTGTCAATATCATGGAGTTCTGCAAGGCATTTAACACCAAGACCCAGAACCAGGCCGGCACTATTATCCCGGTGGAAATCACGGTTTACTTCGACAGGACTTTCAGCTTCATCACAAAAACCCCGCCGGCAGCTGTGCTGATTAAAAAAGCCGCCGGCCTGGCCAAGGCCAGCGGGGAGCCGAATAAGGAAAAGATAGGCGAAATCACTGAAGCTCAGATCGAGGAGATCGCCAAAACCAAGATGCCCGATCTCAACGCCTCTTCGCTGGAAACGGCAAAAAGTATGATCCGTGGAACAGCGCGTTCCATGGGGATTGAAATCAAGGGTTAATATATCTTATGTCGGTAGGATTATAATGGCTAAAAGAGGTAAGAAATACAGGAACGCCATAGCTACACTCGACCGTAATACTCGCTATCCGATTGAGGAGGCTGTCGCCAAAATCAAGGAAACCGCATACGCCTCGTTCGATGAGACAGTGGAAATCGCTTTCCGTCTGGGTGTCGATCCCAAGCATGCGGATCAGGTGGTTCGTGGTACAGTGGTTTTGCCGCACGGGATCGGCAAGGATGTCAGCGTGCTGGTTATTGCACAGGGCGAAAAATATACCGAAGCCCAGGAGGCAGGTGCTGATGTGGTTGGCGCTCAGGATATAATCGACAAGATCTCCGGTGGATGGATCGGGTTCGACACTGTGATCACCACGCCGGACATGATGGGACAAGTCAGCAAACTCGGCAGAATTCTCGGCCCACGGGGCCTGATGCCCAATCCCAAAAGCGGCACGGTTACCTTTGATATCGCCCGGGCGGTGAAAGAGGCTAAAGCCGGCAAGATCGAATTCCGTGTTGATAAAATCGGCAACGTACATGCGCCGATCGGTAAGCTTAGTTTCGAAAACGAAAAACTTATCGAAAATTTCCGCACCCTGGTTGATATCATCGTTCGTGCTAGACCGGCCTCAACTAAAGGTATTTACTTGAGAAATATCACGGTCTGCAGCACCATGGGACCGGGATTCAAAATTGATCTGAGCCTCTATCGGTAATTTCAGACATCGTCTGGAAAAGAGAGCCTCCAGGTTTGGAGGGAGTAAAGCCAGTCATGCTCAAAAAAGAAAAAAGCGCTTTAGTCGAGGAATTAAGGGAGAGACTCACAGGTGCGCAAAACATCTTCCTTACCGATTTCACAGGAATCAATGTCAAGGATATCAGCGAACTGCGCAGGAGTTTCAGGGAGTCCTCGGTCGAATACCTGGTGGCTAAAAATACCCTGATAAAACGTGCAGTTGCCGATACCCCGCTGGACCAGTTGGAGCCGTATTTAGTCGGTCCGACTGCCTTGGTGCTCACTGATGGCGATGGTGTTAACGCAATTAGAATCATCACCAAGTTCGCTGAAGAGCACGAGACGTTTTCTGTGAAAGCCGGTGTGATGAGCGAAAAATTCATCGATCCCGGCCAGGTAAAAAGTATCGCCAGACTGCCCACTAGGGAAGTTATGCTGTCCAGGCTTCTCGGATCGCTTAATTCTCCGATAACAGGACTGGTCTATGTTCTGAACGATACGATAGTCCGTGCGGTTCGCGTACTCAGCCGGGTCGCCGAGGCCAAACAGTCGCAGGAAGATAGTTGAATTTTTTATTAAATTGAACTCGATATAAAGGAGGTCTGATTTAATGGGATCAGCAACACTAAGCAAAAAAAATATAATTACGGCAATCGAGAATATGACCGTTCTCGAACTGAATGAGCTGGTTAAAGAACTTGAAGAAAAATTCGGGGTGTCTGCCGCCGCTCCGATGATGGCCGCTGTGTCTGCAGCTTCACTAGCAGGAGCTGCCGAGACAAGTGCTCCTGAAGACGAGGTAAAAACCGAGTTCGATGTGGTGCTTACCACGGTCGGGGACAAGAAAATCCAGGTTATTAAGACTGTCCGCGAGCTGACAAGCCTCGGTCTCAAAGAAGCCAAAGATGTTGTCGACAATCCCGGTAAGCCTATCAAGGAGAGTGTGACTAAGGAAGAAGCCGAGCAGATGAAAGCCAAGCTCGAAGAGGCCGGAGCCACGGTGGAAATCAAGTAGGCTCTGTGCTGTCAGATGCCTTTGGTGTTTAATGCATGAGCTCAGGCCATCCGGCAAATGGGCGGCCGGAGGAGAGCTTTAACACATAATGGAGGTGTCATTCAGCCCGTCCATACGTACTTTGATTTCTCTTTCAATTCTATTCCCTGAAAGGGAAGTAATTAGCCCGGTCATTTAACCCGATATTTCTGGGGACTATAAGCTTGTCTTTACTCGCGCAAAATTTCAACCGCACAATCCGTTCGGGTAAGCCTGCGAGAGAATCCATAAGCTTGGCCTGTCCCCTTCTAGTATCCTTGACACTGGATAAAGCGGATCACAGAAAGCCTTGCAGGGCTGACGGTCATTGATCCGCTTTATTTAACAGTGCCAAAAAAACTTCAGGAGATTGGTTTATTCATGCTGAAGAAAAAACCGAAAACCATCTCGTTCGGAAAGTTGCAGCGGTCTATCGAAATGCCGCATCTGCTCAACATTCAGACGCAATTCTTTGATATGTTGCTGCAGAAAGACACGCCGCCTGAAAAAAGGAAGAACGTGGGGCTTCAGGCTGTGTTCAACGAGGTTTTCCCGATTGACGACTACCAGGACAACTTCACCCTGGAATTTGTCAAGTACAACCTGGGGGAGCCTAAATACACCGTGGAGGAGTGCCAGGAGCGGGACATGACCTATGCAATCCCGCTGAAAGCCGTCCTGCACCTGATCTCCAAGGAAACGGTCGGCGACAAGAAGAAGATTAAAGATATTATCGAGAAAGAGGTCTTCCTTGGCGAGTTGCCGCTGCTCACCGAATTGGGAACTTTCGTGATCAACGGGGCTGCGCGGGTAGTTGTCAGCCAGTTGCACCGTTCACCTGGAGTTATTTTCGAGGAAACCACACACACCAATGGCCAGCGGCTTTTTTCGTCGCGGATTATTCCGTTCCGAGGCTCATGGGTCGAATTTACCGTGGACATCCACGATACCCTATATGTCCATATCGATAAAAAGAAAAAGTTCCCGGCCACCACGCTCCTGAGAGTGCTGGGTTATCCGGAGAACAAGGATATTATCGAGCTTTTCTACCAGAAGACCTCGATTGCGCTGAAAAAACTTGCTGCCAAGAGCAAGCGCAAGCGGGATGCCTCTACCGGATATCTTCTGGCCGAGGAAATTGTCGATGAGGAAAGCGGGGAGGTAATTGCCGAACAAGGCCAGGAACTCACCTATCAGGTACTCAAGACCCTGCAGGCGAAGAACTGCGACAAGATCGATGTCTACGTGGCCAAGACAAAGGGGCTGGATAACAAGATTATCAAGGACACCCTGCGCAAGGACAATTGCCACAACGAGGAAGAGGCGCTGGTGCGAATCTACAACGCCCTGCGCAACGGGGATCCGCCCAACCTCGATATCGCCAGGGATTTTATCGATAAACTCTTTTTCAATCGCAAGCGTTACGATCTGGGAGCAGTAGGCCGCTTCAAGATCAACCAGCGCCTCGGCTTGGATGTCGCTGAGGATATCACAACGCTGACACAGCAGGATTTCATCGAGGTCATCCGCTACTTGACACTTCTTACCGAGGGCCAGGGCGAGATCGACGATATCGATCACCTCGGCAACAGGCGGATCCGCTCGATTTGCGAGCTGATCGCCAACCAGATCAGCCTGGGACTGAATCGCATGTCCCGGTTGGTCAGGGAACGCATGAGCCTTCAGAACAGCGAGGGACTCGCTATCGATGACCTGGTCGATTCGCGGACAATCAGCGCGGTGATAAACGCCTTTTTCGGCTCCAGCCAGCTTTCCCAGTTCATGGATCAGACCAACCCGCTGGCCGAGCTGACTCACAAACGGCGACTCTCCGCCCTCGGCCCAGGCGGCCTGACCCGCGAAAGGGCCGGTTTCGAGGTGCGCGATGTTCACTACTCACATTACGGCCGCATGTGCCCGATCGAAACGCCGGAAGGTCCTAATATCGGCCTGATCACCAGTCTTACCACCTATGCGCAGATCAATGATCTCGGGTTTATCCAAACCCCGTACCGCAAAGTAGTCAAGGGACGGGTGACCGACGAAATCAGGTATATGGACGCTTTCGAGGAGGACAAATACGTTATCGCACAGGCAAACGCTCCGCTTACCAAACAGGGACGATTCAAGGACAAGCTTGTCCTTACCCGCCTGCGCAATGACTTTATCCAGGTTACACCGGACAGGATAGAATACATGGATGTGGCACCAGAGCAAATAGTGAGTATCGCTGCAGCCCTGATTCCGTTCCTCGAACACGACGACGCCAACCGGGCGCTGATGGGTTCCAACATGCAGCGCCAGGCTGTGCCGCTGCTCAATCCCGAATCGCCGATTGTCCGCACTGGCCTTGAAGAAAAGGTGGCCCGTGACAGCGGCACCGTGATTGTCGCCAAGCGCGGTGGAGTTGTGGAATACGTGGACGCCAACCAGATTGTCATCCAGGTCAACGAAAAAGAGCGCACTGAAAAGAATAACGTCTTCTCCAAAATGCCGGAACAGGATGTTTACGAGATGCGCAAGTTCCAACGCACCAACCAGGATACCGCAATCAACCGACGTCCCCTGCTCGAGATCGGCGGGAAAGTCAAGAAAGGACAGATTATCGCCGACGGGGCCGCAAGCGATAACGGCAATCTCGCTCTCGGCATGAACGTGCTCTGTGCATTCATGCCCTGGTACGGTTACAATTATGAGGATGCAATCGTAATCAGCGAGAAGCTGGTCAAGGATGATAAATTCACTTCGATCCATATCCAGGAACTTGAGGTCCAGGTGCGCGACACCAAGCGCGGCACCGAGGAAATCTCCTGCGAAATCCCCAACGTGGGAGAAGAGGCTGTAAGCAACCTCGATGAGCGCGGTGTGATCCGGATCGGGGCCAATGTATCCCACGGGGATATCCTTGTCGGTAAGGTCAGCCCCAAGGGAGAGACCGAGCTCAGCCCGGAAGAGCGCCTGCTCAAGGCGATTTTCGGTGATAAGGCCGGCGATGTGAAAGACACCTCGCTTAAGGTCCCGCCCGGTATCGACGGTGTTGTGATCGATGTGAAAGTATTTAGCCGCCTGATCGACGATCCACTGATTATCGACCAGAATGATGCGGCCGCGGAGACTCAGAGGCGAAAGGAACAGGAAAAGATCGCCGAGATCCACGAGTTCACCTACTCGGAGCTCGCAAAGCTGCTCAAGGGCCAGAAAGTAGTCTGCCTTTACAACAGGGAAACCCAGAAACAGGAATTCAAGGCAGGCAGGAAGCTGACCGCCAAGGATATTGACAACCTCAACTGGAATAAGGTCGAGATCAATACGATCACTGTAGAGAACTCTACTGCGACAGAGAAGATCAAGAACCTTGTCACCGGTGCAGAAGAGAGGATTGAGAGTGTCCGCGAGTACTTCAAGCGGCAGATCGAGAAAATAAAAGCACCGGATGAACTTCCTCCAGGTGTCGTTCAGCTTGTCAAGGTTTACATCGCCGAGAAACGCAAGATCGCGGTGGGAGACAAGGTGGCTGGACGCCACGGGAACAAGGGAATCGTGGCCAAGATCGTGCCGGAAGAGGATATGCCCTTCCTGCCGGACGGCGTTCCGGTGGAGATAGTGCTCAATCCCCTGGGAGTGCCCTCCCGGATGAATGTGGGCCAGATCCTCGAAACACATCTCGGCTACGCGGCCAAGCTTCTCGGTCTTTCTGTGGAGACCCCGGTGTTCCACGGAGCAAGTGAGCAGGAGATTTTCAAGTTAATGGAAGAAGCGGGTCTGCCTCCCAAAGGCAAGATACAGCTTCGGGACGGCAAGACCGGAAAGCTTTTCGATTACCCGGTCACCGTGGGCTATATCTACATGCTCAAGCTCAGCCATCTGGTGGAGGACAAAATCCACGCCCGCTCTATCGGGCCGTACTCGCTGGTTACCCAGCAACCGCTGGCCGGAAAAGCCCAGTTTGGCGGACAGCGGTTCGGTGAGAGGGAGGTCTGGGCTCTTGAAGCCCATGGCGCCTCGCACACTTTGCAGGAGATGCTCACAGTCAAGAGTGATGATGTGGTAGGGCGAAGCAAGGTGTACGAAGCGATTGTCAAGGGAGAGAATTTGCCTGAGCCGGGTACTCCGGAATCTTTTAACGTACTTATCAAGGAGTTGCAGAGTCTCGGCCTGTCAGTGATACTCGGTCAGGAAGACGAATAGATCTGCGCCAAGTATCACTCCGTATCCTGAAATAATGTGTGTTAATGTTGAGAAAAAATAAATCTAATCGGTATCAGCTGAATTAACTTTTTAATTTTACCCCAGCGAAGGTACCCATGATAGATCTGAAAAATCCACGCGGGCGCAACCGTAGCAGTTTTAAATATATTCAGGTCAGTATTGCCTCTCCTGATCAGATCAAACAATGGAGCTACGGTGAGGTAACAAAACCTGAAACCATTAATTACCGTTCGTTCAAGCCCGAACGCGACGGCCTGTTCTGCGAGAAGATCTTCGGCTCTGTTAAGGATTGGGAATGCAACTGCGGTAAATACAAGGGTATCAGGTACCGCGGCGTGATCTGCGATAAGTGCGGCGTCCAGGTAACTCTTTCCAGGGTGCGCCGCGAAAGAATGGGACACATCCAGCTTGCGGTACCGGTGGCGCATATCTGGTTTTTCAAAAGCCTGCCCAGCCGCATGGGTTATCTGCTGGACATAGCCCTGCGCGATCTGGAAAGAGTGCTCTATTACGCCAAGTACGTGGTGATCGAACCCGGTAAAAGTAAACTTAAAAAGAAAGAGCTTATCGGGGAAGATGAGTATCTGGAAATCGAGGAGCAGGAAATCGAGGGTTTCAGGGCGGGAATAGGTGCCGAAGGGATCAAAGAACTCCTCTCGGGGATCGATATCGAAGATCTGAGCAGTGAGTTGCGCTCCCTGGTGAAAGTCGAAACCTCCCCACACAGGAAGAAAAGCCTCCTGAAACGGCTCAAGGTTGTCGAGGCTTTACGCCTCAGCGGTAACCGTCCCGAATGGATGGTTATGGATGTCGTTCCGGTGATTCCGCCGAACCTGCGTCCCCTGGTACCGCTTGAGGGGGGCAGGTTCGCAACCAGCGATCTGAACGACCTCTACCGCCGGGTGATAAACCGCAATAACCGCTTGAAAAAGCTGATGGAGATGCGCGCACCAGAGGTGATCCTGCGCAACGAAAAACGCATGCTCCAGGAGGCAGTGGACGCGCTGTTCGACAACGGACGACGCACACGTGTGGTGCGCGGCCGCGGCAAGCGGCCGCTTAAAAGCTTGAGCGACATGCTAAAAGGTAAGCAGGGACGTTTCCGCCAGAATCTGCTCGGCAAGCGGGTCGATTACTCCGGCCGTTCAGTGATCGTGGTTGGCCCTGAACTCAAGCTTCACCAGTGTGGCCTGCCCAAAATTATGGCTCTCGAACTGTTTAAACCATTCATTATCAGGAAGCTCGAAGAGAAAGGGTTCGTGCAGACAGTAAAGAGCGCCAAGAAGCTTGTCGAAAAGGAACGTCCCGAGGTTTGGGATATTCTCGAGGAAATTGTCCGTGATCACCCGATTCTGCTCAACCGCGCGCCGACACTTCACAGACTCGGTATCCAGGCTTTCGAGCCGATTCTGGTCGAGGGCAAGGCGATCCGCGTTCACCCGCTGGTCTGCCCGGCGTTCAACGCTGATTTCGACGGCGACCAGATGGCGGTGCACGTGCCCCTGTCCTACGAGGCACAAATCGAATGCCGGGTCCTGATGCTCAGTTCGAACAACATCCTCCTTCCCTCCAACGGTATGCCTGTGGCCAGCCCGGGCCAGGACATAGTGCTCGGCTGCTATTACCTGACCCGCGAGCGGTACAAGGAAGACCCGGACTTCAAACCCCAGCGCTTCACCAGCGCGGATGATGTGATCATGCTTCTTGAAAACGGTTACCTCAAGCTCCATGACCCGGTGTTCCTGAAAGTGGAAGACCACTTCGAAAAAACCACGGTAGGCCGGGTGATTTTTAATCAGATCGTTCCCGAGGAACTTGGCTTTATCAACGAGGAAATGAAAAGGAGCGCTATAAGCAGGCTGGTCTTCGACAGCTGCGCCAGATCCGGCCTGAAACATACGGTTGAATTTCTCGATGACCTCAAGGACCTCGGTTTCCGCTACGCCACCTGGGCCGGAATGACAGTCGGCGTGACTGACATGCTGATTCCCAAGCGCAAGGATGAACTGCTTACCTCTGCGCGCAAGGAAGTGGAAAACATTACCAAGGCATATCAGCAGCGGGCGATCACTGACGGCGAGCGGTATAATAAAATTATCGATATCTGGACGCATACCACCAGCGATGTAGCCAATGAAATGTTTATTGCCCTGCGCAAGAGTACCGAGGGCTTCAACCCGATTTACATGATGGCCGACTCAGGTGCCCGGGGAAGCCGCGAACAGATCCGCCAGCTTGCCGGTATGCGTGGCTTGATGGCTAAACCGCAGAAGAAGATTACCGGGCAGATCGGCGAGATTATCGAGGCACCGATCACCTCCAATTTCCGCGAAGGTCTCTCTGTGCTCGAGTATTTCATCTCGACCCACGGAGCCCGGAAAGGCCTGGCCGACACAGCTCTTAAAACCGCTGATGCCGGTTACCTGACCAGACGCCTGGTGGATGTCTGCCAGGATGTGACTGTCACCGAGGAAGACTGCGGAACGATCATGGGCTTGGATATTTCCGCTCTCAAGGAAGGCGAGGAAGTGATCGAGCCTCTGAGCGACAGGATTGTCGGGCGAGTGGCGCTCGAGGATGTATATGATCCGATCAACAAGGACCCGCGCGGCAACCCGATCGTGATTATCCATGCTGGCGAAACGATCGGCGAGGAGGATGCCGTCAGGGCCGAGGAGAGTGGTATCGAGAAGGTGAGAATCCGCTCGGTTCTCACCTGTGAGTCCGAACGGGGACTCTGCCAGAAATGCTACGGCCGCGATCTGGCCACCATGCACACCGTGGAAATCGGTGAGGCGGTCGGTATTATTGCGGCCCAGAGTATCGGCGAGCCAGGCACCCAGCTCACCCTGCGCACCTTCCACTACGGCGGCACGGCAAGCCGTATCACTGCTGCCTCAAGGAAAGTTGCGCCGGTGGACGGCTCTGTCCAGTATGATGAAATCCAGACCGTCACCAATAGCCAGAAGCAGACAATCGTGGTCAGCCGCGACGGCGAAATTATTATCAAGGACTCCGAGGACCGGACCCGTGGCCGCGCGACTGTGCCTTATGGGGCGACACTCCATGTGGCCGACAGCGAGAAAGTCAAGCGCGTGCAGCTTCTTTTCGAGTGGGATCCGCACTCTAACCCAATCCTGACTGATGCTCCGGGTAAAGTGCGTTTTGACGACATCGCTGAGGATATCACCCTGCGCGAGGAGCTGGACGAGATCACTGGCCGCCGTCAGCGCGTAATTATTGACGACCGCGAGAAAACTTACCATCCGCATATCGAAATTATCGGTGAAAAGGGTAAAAAGATTCGCGATTATATAATTCCAACAGGAGCGCACCTTCAGGTCAACGATGGCGACAAGGTGGGTGCGGGAACCGTACTGGCCAAGCTCAGCCGCGAGATTTACAAAACGAGGGACATTACCGGCGGTCTGCCAAGAGTGGCCGAGCTTTTCGAGGCCCGCAACCCCAAGAATCCGGCTGTAATTACCGAAATCGACGGGCGGGTGAGTTTTGGTAAAATAATCCGCGGGAACCGACAGATTATCGTTTCTCCTGAGGTCGGTGAGCCGCGCGAGTACCTGATCCCATACGGTAAGCACCTGCGGGTGCACGAGGGCGATTGGGTCCGCTCAGGCGACCGTTTAAGCGAAGGCCCGATCAATCCCCACGACATTCTGCGGATTAAGGGGCCGCGGGCCGTGCAGGAGTACCTGCTCAATGAGATACAGGAGGTCTATCGCCTTCAGGGCGTGAAAATCAACGACAAGCATATCGGTGTAATCGTGCGCCAGATGCTTAACAAGGTGAGCATTGTCAACCCCGGTGATACCAATTTCCTCGAAGGAGAAAGCGTGGACAAGCACCTGTTCAGGCGGGAGAATGAACACGTGATCAAGGAGGGCGGCGAGCAGCCGGCCACCAGTATGCCTATGCTGCTGGGTATCACCAAAGCAAGCCTCACCACGAGCTCCTTTATCTCAGCCGCCTCTTTCCAGGAAACCACGCGCGTGCTTACCGAGGCGGCAATCAAAGGAGCGCGGGACAATCTGCTCGGACTGAAGGAGAATATTATTATCGGGCATCCGATTCCTGCAGGTACCGGATTGCTGCGTTACAAAGACGTTATCTTTCCCAAGTCCGCTGAAGAGGAGGAGGCGGAGAAGGAAACGGCTATCGAGCAGGAAATTCAGCTCTGATTTCCAGGCGCTTGGGCAAAGCGGATTGTGCCTCTGCCTGAATGCCTCTTTTATTCGAATTGATCCTTGATAAAGGCAGAAGGGAAGTGATGTTTTTGCCTTTATAAAGAAATTAATGTTATTGACAATGATAGTTTTATTAAATAACTTACCAAGCTTATACCTAAGGAGATTTTATTGCCTTCGATAAATCAACTGGTAAGACTTGGTAGGAAAACTATAAAATCAAAGACTTCCGCTCCTGCTCTGGCAGCTTGTCCGCAGCGCAGGGGTGTCTGCGTCCGCGTTTACACCACAACGCCGAAAAAGCCTAATTCGGCTTTGCGAAAGGTTGCCCGTGTACGACTGACCAACGGGTATGAGGTTACCTCCTACATTCCCGGCGAGGGCCATAATCTTCAGGAGCACTCGATTGTTCTCATTCGTGGGGGCAGAGTAAAAGATTTACCTGGGGTGAGATACCATATTATTCGCGGCACCCTGGATGCAAGCGGAGTCAGTGAGCGCCGCAAGAGCCGTTCAAAATACGGCTCCAAGAAACCGAAATCCTGAGATTAGAGAATATGTCCAGAAGAAAGATGGCAGAAAGAAGAGAGATTTTACCGGACTCGCGCTACCAGAGCACTCTTGTTAGCAAGTTCATCAATAGCATGCTGCGGTGTGGTAAGAAGAGCAAGGCCGAGAACATTTTCTACAAGAGCCTCGCTCTGGTGGAGGGGAAAACGGGACAGCCCGGCCTCAATGTTTTCAAGCAGGCTGTAAACAACGCAAAGCCTGCCCTGGAAGTCAAGAGCCGAAGAGTGGGTGGAGCGACTTACCAGGTGCCGGTCGAGGTCCGGCCCGAGCGCAGAACCGCTCTGGCTATCCGCTGGTTGATCGGCTTTGCCCGCGGGCGCAACGAAAAAACTATGTACGAGCGCTTGGCGGCCGAGATTCTGGCCTGCTACCGTAACGAGGGTAGCACAATCAAGAGAAAAGAAGATACCCATCGCATGGCAGAAGCAAACAGGGCATTCGCCCATTACCGGTGGTAAGATTACCGCCGCTGTATAGTAACGGTGGAACTTCTTTTGATGAGTGAGGGAGCAGAAAGCCGAAAGGTTTCTTTAATCTAGGTATCCTTTTTATTTGCCGCCCTCCTGAATGTTTGTGGGGCGGCCTTTTATACGTAAGTGCAGGATTAAAGACATTAATTAAATTATAGATGGATTCTAAAATGCCAAGAGAGTTTCCATTAGAAAAAATTAGAAATATCGGCATCCTGGCCCATATCGATGCCGGTAAAACCACGATTACCGAGAGGATCCTTTTCTACACGGGCAAAACGCACCGGATGGGGGAGGTCCATGAGGGCGCTGCTACCATGGACTGGATGGAGCTGGAGAAAGAGCGCGGTATTACGATAACCTCTGCCGCCACTACCTGCTTCTGGAAGGATCACCGGATCAATATTATCGACACACCGGGCCACGTTGATTTCACAGTCGAGGTGGAGCGATCCCTGCGGATCCTCGACGGTGCAGTGATGGTTTTCTGTGCCGTGGGGGGCGTTGAGCCCCAGTCCGAAACCGTGTGGCGCCAGGCAGACCGCTATGGTGTGCCCCGGATCGCTTTTATCAACAAGATGGACAGGGCGGGAGCAGATTTTTACCATGCAGTGGATATGATTAAGAAACGTCTCGGTGCCAGGCCCTTGGTCTTGCAGATTCCGTTCGGTTCCGAGGAGCTTTTCACCGGCTTGGTGGACCTGGTGGTCATGCGCGGCGTAATCTGGCATGACAGCACCCAGGGTGCGGTGTATGAAGAGGTGGATATTCCCAAGGATCTCGTGGAACAGGCCAAGAAAGCGCACCATGACATGCTCGAAATTCTTACAGAGTTCGATGATGAACTGATGGCCGCATATCTCGACCACGATAACGTGGAGGACGTGGAGTTAATCAAAAAAGCGATCCACAAGGCAACATGTAAGGTTGATGTTATCCCGGTGCTCTGCGGCAGCGCTTTCAAGAACAAAGGTATACAAAGGCTGCTCGATGCGATTACCGCTTA
>JAUVUV010000143.1 GCA_030604975.1 Candidatus Glassiibacteriota bacterium
AAGTGCAGCACCTGGTTAATGGATATCCTGGAACAAGAGAGAAGTCAATCCTTTCTATTTTTGATCAGTTGATGGAGTTTGGTTTATCAGATGAGATTGTTTCCTGGACCGGCGTCTGGAATGGCGTAGGCGATAGCTTTCACCGTTGGCCTCCAGGATATGGATGCGGTGCGTAAGGCGATCAAGCAGTGCACCAGTGAGTCGTTCGTTTCCCATCACCTCAATCCAGTTTTCAAAGGGCAGATTGGTAGTAACGATCAGGCTTGTCCTTTCGTAAGCCCGGCTGATGACTTCAAAGAAGAGTTCTGCCCCTGCTTTTGAAAATGGCACATATCCCAACTCATCCAGAACTATAAGATCCAGTCTTTCGAGCTGCTTGTGGAATCTCTCCAGTTGTCGGTCTTCACGGTGTTCCAGCAGCTGGGTTACCATCCCCGTGGCAGAGAAAAAACGTACCCGATAACCTTGCTGGCAGGCAGCAAAACCGAGAGCTGTAGCCAGATGGGTTTTTCCAGTTCCGCTGTTGCCTATTAACAGCACGTTTTCTCTCTGTTCAATGTATTCTCCCCGCAGCAGTTCCCGCACCCGCATCTGATTGATCGAGGGTTGTGCATTGAAATCGAAAGTATCCATTGTTTTGGTCACGGGGAATTTGGCAGCTTTGAGTCGGCGTTCTGCTGCTCGTACTTCACGATCCTGTATCTCCCGTTCTGCCAGACGAAGCAGAAATGTCTGGTAGTCAGTTCTTTCGGCCTGACACACATCGGCTAACTTTGCATATTCCCGCAGCACCGTGGGGAGTTTCAACTGCTTGAGGTAGTGCTCCAGAAGCACTGTGGCCTTTCTTGCTCCCATCACACACCTTCCCTCACCAGCAGCTCACCATACGCTGAGATATCCGTCTGCTCCACCTTTACCTGTCGTAAATGATCACGGCCGTCCAGGCGGAATGTCGTGCGTCGCCATTCTTCCTGCGGGATGAGAAACTGTGCGATCACATCCCTTGTCAGAGCATTGATCCGCAGTCCCTTTTCCACTGCCCGGGAAAGGGCCGTTATAGAATGCTTCTCCAGAAGCCGTAGAACACGTATGTACTCTCGGGTCCCTTCACCTGCTCGTTCATCTTCCAGCCGTCGGCGTAAGATGCCAAAACAGCTCGGAAGCTGCCATCCTTCCAATGGTTGGGCATGATCCAGAGCTCCGGGTTTATGCTCCAGAAGGGCCAGATAGTGTAATGGATCGAAGGATACCCCTTCCTTGCACCAGAGATGCTTGTGTGTGGCTATAAGCTCATCTTTATGGCAGATCTCCACTCGATTAATGTACCCCTTCACTACCACGGGATGATGGGCATACCGAACTGGAACTGAGTAATCATTGCGGTCGAACCTGACCAGAGACAATGAACTCGATGTAGTCGAATTCTTACGGCAAGCATCAAACTCTGTGGCGGGAAGTGGAAGAAACGCTGCCTGGTCTTCACGAAACAATATTTCCTTGCCTGCGCTTTTACCACGCAATTTCCTGTTCAGATCCTCACGGCAGCGTTCAAGAAGAATGGTGTTCAACTCCTCCAAATCTCTTACTACAGGCACCGGTACCAGATAATTGGACCGGGTGTACTTGACCATTGACTCTACTTTGCCTTTCTCATTCGGACGACGTACCCCGCAAAAATGCTCCTCAAACAGATAGTGACTCTGAAGCTGGAGGAACCCATGGGCCAGCTTGCGCTTTTTCGACTTCGGATATACGTACACAAACACGGGTTCGTTATCATATATGATTCTCCAGGGCACACCGCCAAAAAACTCAAATGCCCGACGATGAGCTTCCTGGAACACTTCCGTGCAAATACGCTTGAAAACCTGGACGAATATTGCATCCGAAAACGGAAGGCTCATTACAAAAAATACTACCTTGCGCAGCCAGTTGTTCTCTTTTACCAGAACATAGCCAAAGTCTACCCTTGCTTCACCAGGACGGTGTAACAGCGGCACGAAAACTTCCTGGTTCTTCCGCTTGATCTCCCGTACCGCCTTCTTTACCTGTGTCTCTCCCCCTGTGTAGCCTTCCGCTCTCAAACATTCATATATGCGCCTGGCTGTGTGACGCTGCTTGCGGGGAAACTGCTTGTCATCACGGATAATCTGACGAATGCGATCCAGGTAAGGACCCAACTTCGGCTGAGGACGTGAACCCTTCAAACGGTAGCCCGGTGGCTCACTGAAGGTCAGTATCTTCTCCAGCGTCCTGAAGTGCAAACCGGTCTCTCGTTGGATCTGTCGCTTGCTTACTCCCTCTACCAATACACGACGCCTGATCTCTGTCCACATCTGCATATCGGTGTACACCCTTTCTCCTCCGATCTAATACTGACTGGCTGAAGTTAAATAAACTCCATATATGCCAGTATTATGCCCGGAGGGTCTCTAAGGGTGCTGCACTTTTATACCGCCGTTTACACTCCGCTAAATGCTACACTTTTAAACCGACGTTTACAACTTCTCTTCTTAAACCGGTATCTCCTAAACTTTTACTCTGTAGCCTTTTACCTATTCCTGTTATTTTACAAGTTGCTTTTAAAGCTTCTAATTAAAATGACAAATTATTTCATTATCAAGAATTCATCTCATGGAGGTCCGGTCAAGGCTGCGGTACTGGATCGCCTCGGCCAAATGCTCTGTTTCGATATCGGGGCTGCCGGCCATGTCAGCAATGGTGCGGGCGACCTTGAGGATCCGGTCATGCGCTCTGGCGCTAAGCCCGAAATGAAACATGGCCTGGCGCAGAAGAGCCTCTGTTTCGGAATTCAGACAGCAGACTTCACGCAATACAGAACGAGTCATATGGGCATTGCAGTAGATTCCTTTCTCGTGCTCGAATCTCTCCAGCTGGATCTTGCGTCCGTTCTCCACTCTCTTGCGGATTGTTTCCGAACCCTCAGCGGCTTTCTTGTCAGCAAGATGTTCGAACGGTACTGCTGGCACCTCGACATGGATATCGATCCGGTCGAGCAGGGGGCCGCTGATATTGCTCATGTAGCGCTTGATCTGACTTGGCGTGCAGTTGCAGCTGTGGTTCGGATCGGTAAGGTAGCCGCAGGGGCACGGGTTCATTGCGCAGGCGAGCATGAACCGCGCCGGGTAGGAGATTGAAATCAACGAGCGGCTGATCGAGACATCCCCGTCCTCCATCGGCTGGCGCATTACCTCGAGCACGTTCTTATGGAACTCAGGCATTTCATCGAGAAAAAGCACCCCGTTGTGAGCCAGGCTGACCTCTCCCGGCTTGGGTATTCTTCCCCCGCCGATAAGACCGGCGTCGCTGATTGTATGGTGCGGGTGGCGAAACGGCCGGGTGGCAACCAGTGACTGCTTCTCTCCTGTGAATCCTGCGACACTGTGGATGCGGGTTGTCTCGATTGCCTCTTCCAGGCTGATCTGCGGTAAGATTGTCACCAGCCTGCGTGCCAGCATGGTTTTGCCTGAGCCTGGCGGACCGATCAGCAGAACATTGTGCCCCCCGGCCGAGGCAACCTCAAGCGCACGCTTGGCATGTTCCTGCCCCTTGACATCGCTGTAATCCACCCCGTAGCAGCTGCTGGAGTCGAACAGCCTTTGGGGATCGACCTTTGTTGGCTGGATTTCCTTGGCACCGGTGAGGAACTGGGCCGCCTCAGCGAGGGAGTCGGTCCCGATTACCTCCAGATCCTCGACAACCGCCGCTTCTTTTGCGTTATCCCGGGGAAGGAGCAAGCCCTTTATCTCGAGTTTGCGGCAGCTTGCGGCGATAGGCAAGGCTCCCCGGATCGGTTTCAGGTTGCCGTCCAGGCTCAGTTCCCCGAGTACGAGGAAATCGTTCAGCCGCTCGCTGGAAAGCTGGCCGCTGGCTGCAAGTAGCCCGATAGCAATCGGCAGGTCGAATGCGGCGCCTTCCTTTTTTATGTCTGCCGGGGCGAGATTGATCGTAACTCGTTTGAGCGGAAAAGAGTAGCCGATATTGCTGATCGCCGAACTTACACGCTCACGGCTTTCCCGTACTGCATTATCAGGCAGGCCGACCAGTGTGTAGCTGGGGAGTCCGGGGCTGATGTCGGTTTCCACCTCCACGAGGAACGCGTCGATCCCCATCACGGAGCCGGAAAATACCTTACTCAGCAAAAGAGCACAACCCTCCTGAAAGGAAAGAAAAGGATGGGACTAACTACTGGAATATCAATCCAGAGAGTAACCGAGAGAAGTGCTATTACTATTCGGTTTCTGTCTCCTCAGTCTCTGACTCTTCAGTTTCCTCCTCTAACGCACTTTCCTCCTCTAACGCACTTTGCTCCTCGCCGCCCGGCATCTGGCGGCGTTTCTCCATCAGGTCGATATACTTGGCATACTTAAGATACCCGACCACATTGATCATGCGCATGTCGGGTTCAGTGCTTATCACCCGGGTCTGGCCCTCGAGATGTTTTTCCAGTATCGGCGCCAGATCTTCAGCTCCGCCACCGGTAAGTAGGATAAACTCGAGGTCCCAGTCTTCCACCCAGAGCCGCTCCATGTCGCCGATAATCGCGCCAGCCAACTGCTTCATCACCTCATCCCGAAGTTCTGTCAAAGAAAACTCCTTACCCCGTATGCGGATACGGCCCTGCCTGACCGGTTCGAAAAGGCGGTAAAGTTCTACATTGATACCACTCTGTTCCAAGATTTTCCTGTTGATAAGCGAAAAAGCCTTCGAGATCCCGGTATCGGTCGTCCGGCTTCCCCGTTCGATATAGCGCAGGCGGTCGGTGATCGTGTAATCAGTGGTTCGGAAACCAATATCGATAACCCCGAATTTCTGCCGCGCCACATCCCGGTCCACAATTCTTCCGTGGTTGTTCATCAACAGGTTGAAAACTGCGCCGAACGGCTGGGGCAGCACACGCACTTTCTTGATATCGAGTATCTTTTCCTGGACCTCGTCGCGGTTGTGCAGCAAGATTTTGTGTCTACCTTCCAGCATGGATATATAGCGGGAACGGTACTGTTTGAAAAAACGGATCGGCAGTCCGGTAACCAAGCTGTACTCCCGTAAGGTAGGGCCTGCGAAAAAGATAAGGGAAGTGAGCGCCAGTATCTTGGCGTTATTTTCCACCAGTGTGTTCTGCTCGAGAGTAAAATCGCGCACATTGGACTGTTTCTCGGCCAGGTCGCCCACATAATAGTCTTTGCCGTCCATTGTCACATGGAGGTTTTCCAGTGCCCCGCCCTCGGAGAAACCGGATTGGAACTGAATTTCGGTTGCGTCTCCGATGATGGATTTGAAAATAAACGAACGGTCTCCATCGTATGATTTGGTATAACCAAAACCGACATCTACACCCAGGTACTCCATGGAGTTGCTCCTTGATTTGTTCTAACTCGCTCTCCCGGTCAGAGCCGGAAGGCATCTGTGATATGTTCAAGCCGGAACTCCCCGGCGGTTGCGGGAGAAATGAGCAGTATTACATCGAAACGATACTGCTGGCTGTCACTCCCCGTACCTTTTTCGAGGAGGTAACCTTGGGCTGCTTCAATCAGGTTGCGTCTTTTGCGTTCCGGCACACTCAATTCCACGGGTGCATAATCCTCGCCGCGGCGGTTTTTAACCTCGACAAAAACCACCAGATCACCATTTTGGGCGATAAGGTCGATTTCCTTGTGGCCGAAACGGTAGCGGTGTTCGAGGATCTCGAATCCAAGTTTCTCGAGATACTCGGCGGCGAGCCTTTCACCGCTCAGACCCTTTTGCTGACGATACGACATCAGGTTTGCCGCCGCAAACTCATGATTAAAGCAGGGTTCATTCTATATTTCGAATCATAACCCTGGAAACTTTACCACAAAGGACAGAAAAAAACGTATCGCCCTTTATAATGAAGATAGAGTAAATCCGACAGGTGTCAAGATTTCGATGACAGACAGAGAATTTTATTTAACCATGGCGGGTCGTCTCGGCTCCTGGCCTTTGAGTATCTCATGACGCCAGAGATGAATATACTCCGGCAGAGTTCCCTCTATCTCGCTTTTCGTATAATAGTAAATATCGGCTGCCTGCTCCGGGG
>JAUVUV010000405.1 GCA_030604975.1 Candidatus Glassiibacteriota bacterium
GAAAGCAAACCGGCGGAATTTATAAGGCAGAGATATATATCACGCTTCAAGGATCAGAAAGAGCTATCGTTTGACATGATAATAAATTGAAGTCTTATATGATCGGATGCAGGATAATTTTCGCTTGACAATAAGAATCACGCCTCATATTATCAAACACAATCCAGGATAAGCCAGATAGTTTGGGCGGGAATAGCTCAGTGGTAGAGCGCCACCTTGCCAAGGTGGATGTCGCGGGTTCAAGTCCCGTTTCCCGCTCCATTTTTATTACGGCGGCGTACCCAAGTGGCTAAGGGAGAGGTCTGCAAAACCTTTATTCGGCGGTTCGATTCCGCCCGCCGCCTCCAGAGATAAGCCTGGCCCGCCTGTTTTTCTAAAGCGAG
This sequence comes from Candidatus Glassiibacteriota bacterium, assembly GCA_030604975.1. Classification (GTDB taxonomy): domain Bacteria; phylum Gemmatimonadota; class Glassbacteria; order GWA2-58-10; family GWA2-58-10; genus JAUVUV01. The sequence goes on from JAUVUV010000405.1 coordinate 384, forward strand.
GCCAGGCTTTTTTACGTTTTCCTTGATTATATACCCGCGGACATCGAACGATTCGATCAATCTCTCACCGCATCACTTTGGAATCTGATCCAGCGCTCTGTGGCGCGCCAGGATCTCCCGCATCTGAGCGGTAAGGGTGATCTTTTCATCTGCCAGGTCGTTTTTTTCATACGGGTCCCGGGCGATGTTGTAAAGCTCGGATTTGCCCTGGCTTACAGCATTCCCATGATGTATCAGTTTCCAGTCTCCATAGCGCACTGCCAGTTGCCTGCCGGTGTTCCAGTAGATCGTTCGCTCATCGGGCATGTTTTTGCCGTGGAGCGCAGGGCCGATATCGATACCCTCCACCTGCATCTCCGGCGGCACCTCGGCCCGGACTATTGCTGCCAGGGTGGGCACGAAATCCATCACATGGGCCGGAAAGCTCACCTTGCGCGCTTTCAGTGTATCTGTCCAGTAGAACACTGCCGGCACCCTGACCCCTCCTTCATAAACCGAACCTTTCCAGTTGCGAAACGGCCGGTTGTCTCCAAGCACGTCGTAGGGGCCGTGGCGAAGGTTGTACTCGCCGCTTCCGGCCTCCCAGTCCTGCTGGCCCCCGTTGTCGCTGATAAAGATCACCAGGGTGTTGGAAGCGAGATTTTTTCCCTCAAGAGCGGCCAGTACACGTCCGATCGCATTGTCCATGTGGGTCATCGAGGCGGCATACAGCCTTCGTGATTCATTGGCGATACTTTTCTCGTAGGGTTTGATCCACCTGTCATTTTCCTGAAGAGGGTAGTGGGGTACGCTGAAAGCAGTGTAGAGAAAGAATGGCTGTGAGGCGGTGCTCTCCCTGATCAGCTTTACCGCTTCATTGGCAATCAGATCCGTGGCGTGGCCCTCCTCGTCGATAAATTCCTCGTTGCGGTGCCAGCTCCGGTCGCCGTTTTTATATATGTGGGTGAACTGGTCGATCTGGCCGTGAAGGTAGCCATAAGATGAGTCGAAACCGTACATGCGCGGGCCGACCTCCGGCCTCAAGCCCAGGTGCCACTTGCCGATCTGTGCGGTTCTGTAGCCTGCGTCACGCAGCAGCGAGGCCAGAGTACCATATTCTTTGGGAAGGCTGAGCTTGCTGCGCCCGGCAATCGGGGCGAGAATCCCGTAGCGGCTGGGCGGCCTGCCGGTGAGAATCGAGGCTCTGGTGGGCGAACAGGTCGGGCAGGCGTAGAACTGCTCCATCACTACACCCTCACGAGCCATCCTGTCGATATTCGGCGTTTTGATCTCGGAACCGTTGTAGCCAACATCCCGCCAGCCGGTGTCATCGGCAATCAACAGCACGATGTTCGGCCGCTGAGCGCTTTCCGAAGCCTGCTCGGCGGCTAAAAGTCTCGGTGCCAACCCCTCGGCGGCTGCTCCTGTAAGTCCCAGGCCGGCCGCCTTGAAAAAAGAACGGCGGTTCAATGAAAGTTCCCCCTTTTTTCCCATTACCGGACTCCAGAGATGATTGTAAATGTGCAATGATTTAAATATCTGATAACAGCAGTTTGCAAAGGGATAAAATTAGCTCATAAAGGTTTTAAGGTCTGATCGATCTCCAAGTTAATGATTGGACGAGGGCATTGTAACAATTGTTACCTAAGCACTCAAAGAGCCTGTTCCAGAGAAAAGAGGTGTCCATTGCGGGGGTATGTAAGCGATCAACAATAAGAATTGCTCCTTTTTTCCAAGGTTGCTTTTTTCGGATGCGAAATCTAAATTATCTTAAAGTTTCATTCTTTTATAAACAGGTGTTGCTCTAAAAGTATTCCTGGAGTTTAAATGTCATCTTTCAGTCAGCGGTATTTCGGACTGCCGCCCAAATTCGATCCGGAAAAGGGCGCGACTGTTCGCGAACCGGAAGGAAAAGGCTATGGCTACTGGGTGGGAGGCCATAGCGTGATCTACGATCCGGAGCTGAAAAAATTCTTTCTTTACTACCGTGTGCGCCTGCCCCTGGGCAAGGGGCGCGGTGGCAAGTGCCGGATCGCTGAATCCTCAGACGGAGTCGAGTTCAAGGATATCTGGGAGGCGACCAAGGAGCAGTTCAACGCAGAGTCGATCGAGGTCGGCTCATTGATCAGGGACCCGGAGAGCGGGATCTGGCGTTTATATATCAGCTACCAGGAGCTAGGCGGGCTCTGGCGCGTGGACTTGATCGAGGCCGACCACCCGAAGAATTTCGATCCCTGGCACCACCGCACAGTGATGCAGCCCGAGGAGTATGGACTGACTTCGGTAAAGGACCCGAAAGCCTACATTGTGGGCGGGCTGTACTATGTGTTCGTGGATGTCAATCCCAGGCAGGATGAGTTTTACGAGGACGAGCACGGCGAGCGCCACCCGCTGGGCAGCGACGCCACAGGGTTGATGATAAGCGCTGACGGCCGCTATTTCAAGGATTTCAGGTACGTCTTCGAACCGGGGCGCGGGGGGCCGGGTGAATGGGGTCACTGCCGGGCAAGGATTAATTCCGTGGTCTACCTGCCGCCGCTCTACGTTGGCTTTTTCGACGGGGGCACCACATTCTACGACATGTACGAGGAACACTGCGGCGTGGCGATCAGCCATGACCTCGAGCGCTGGAGAAGGGTCAGCACGAACGGCCCGTGGATCAAAAGCCCCTATGGCTGTATCCGTTACATGGACGCCCTGATCGTGGATAACACCCTCTGGTATTACTACGAATACACCAGAAAGGACGGAAGCCACGAACTGCGGGTAA
>JAUVUV010000363.1 GCA_030604975.1 Candidatus Glassiibacteriota bacterium
ATGTGAATAAGTTATAAATGCCTTCGTCATCTGCCCCACTCCTTCGAAAAAGATATACTTGGCATTATGATACATCATTAAACTATAGTTTTATAAAAATCTTTTCAACCTTTTTAGTTTTAATTATTAAGGATTCTCACCCGGCGGTTTTGCCGTGGTATCCTGCGCTGCTTTGGCACTGTCGGAAGCGGCTTCGGCAGCAGGTTCAACTGTGGAGGGGGTGCCTTGCCCTGTCGTATCCTCAATCACCGAGCTTGTATCGGCTGGCGCAGGAGCCGCCTGGGGCTGTTTCGCAGTGTCCGGCGCGGCACCGGTGGTATCCACTTCGGCAGGCGCGAGGCTGTCCACAGGGATGGTGGTTGAATCGACAATTGCGGCGGCAGCACTGTCCGGTGCGGCGCCGGAGGTATCCGCTTCGGCAGGGGCAAGGCTGTCCACAGGGATGGTGGTTGAATCGACAATTGCGGCGGCAGCGCTGTCCGCTTTGGCTGCGGCTGTTGTATCAACGGCGGTAGAATCGCCTGCAGCGCTGGCAACTGGAGCTTTAGGCTTTGGCTTGGGTTTGGCTGGAGGCTTCGGCTTGGGGGGAGGGGTGGTAAGCCGCGCCACGATCATCCTGCCCAGGCTGTCCGGAAGGGTGCCTGAATGGGCGAAGGTGTAATCCACCCGGCGCTTGAGCTGGCCGGGATTATCCGAGGGGAAAAGCTGCACCCGGCAGACCGCTTTATCCGGCACAGTATCCGCGGCCACGCCTGCGGAAAAGACAAGAAAAGTACTGTCGAGCCGGCTGGCGAAAGCCGCAGCGAGGTCTCTTACCAGCTCCGGGACGGCTGGTTTTTCTTCCGGTACGGTATCCTGGGGTTCTTTTGAAGAAGTATCAGGCGGTTCGACATAGAGAGTTGAATCCTCCTCTGCCTCAGCAATTTCAAGCGCAGGCGGCTGGGGCGGGATAAACTCACTTTCAGTGAGGCACGCACCAGCCTCGAGCAGGGCTGCCTCGATCCGCGTTTTGAGCATTTCGGATTCGAATTCACTCCCTGTCAGGCTGTCGTACTCCACCTGAACAGTAACAGCGCGGTTGATGAAATCAAGCGGTGTGTAACTGCTGGTGTCGCTTATCTCCTCGACAACCCCGATTCTTTTTTTGAAATCCTCCAGAAGTTTTTTCTTATCGACTGTCTGTGGTTCGTAGAGCATAAGCGGCTGGCTGGATCTTGTTGTTTTGTAGACGGGAGTAACAGCGATTATTTCGAGAGTGTCCAGGGGCTCTTCGAAATACAGCCGCTTGTACATTCCTGTGGGTTTCATCCTGCAGTTGAACCTCATTGTCCCGTCGAAATAGAAAAGCGGAAGATCATCCGGCAGGGGGTCGAAAGACCCCAGTTCTCTGGCTGTTCTCTCGATCAGATAGGCCAGGTAGCGGTACCTTGGCAAAAGCGGGGCAAAGCGGCGCAGCTTGCCTTGGATGTCGATCCGGAAACGGAATTCAAGCGTGGTGGTCAGGCTGTCCAGCGTGAATTCCCGCCGCGGAAAACCCTCGTTCACCCGCGAATCTATTGCCGTAGCCAGACGCTCGGCCAGTTTTTCAGCGTACGGCTGCCAGTTCCACTCCTCGTTGTCCGGCCGGATCGATACGCTTACCAGATCCTCCTGGGCCGAGATTGCGGAGGCTTTCAGCAGTATAGCCAAACAAAGGAATTTGAGCAGTCTGGATACTGGACGGATCATATCTAGGGCTTTGAGGAATGTTTAAAGTGAAAAATGTTGATCGAAATTTACCGGGTCACGTAAATCTTGTCAACCAATCGCCCCGCCTTTATTTTTCTAATTCCGACATCATCGGGGCTTGACAGGCTGCGACAGGAGCTCAGAGGGCAAAGTCTTTCTATAAAGCTATAGTCAGTAACCTCTTAAATGTTCCAACTTTTTTGCGATTGCAGAGATTTTTCTGGGAATCGCTGGCTAGCTCGCCGGTGTTGATCAGCAGATCGACCAGATATTATATTAACAAATTAAGCTGATCTTTAGCTAACCGACCGGGCTCTTTGCGGAGATGGCCCATGCGGAACTTGTTTTTTATTTCATGCTTTTTCGCCATTGTAAACCTGAGCGTTGGTATCAACAACAGCTATGGAGCACAAGTGAAAAAAGCACTCGAGCGAAGTGAAATAGAACCACGTTACAAGTGGCGTCTTGAGGATATTTACACTACAGATAAGGACTGGGAGAAAGATTTCCGGAAAGTCACCGCCCAGATACCCGAACTCGAATCATACCGCGGGAAGCTTGGCGAATCTGCGGAAAATTTGCTGAATGTATCCAGATTGCAGGATTCGCTCGGGATGGCTATCGGTAAGCTCTACGTTTACTCCCATATGAAACGGGATGAAGACACGAGCGAGGATACTTACCAGGCCCTGGCAGACAGGGCTGTTTCGTTGGGCACCAGTTATTCGGCAGCCGCCTCGTTTATCGTGCCGGAGATTCTCCAGATCCCGGAGGAGCGTCTGTTCGGCTGGATATCCGAAAACGAGGGATTGCAGCTTTACCAACACCGCTTCGAGGATATTATCCGCACCAGAGAGCACACTCTGGGTCCGGAGCAGGAAAAGCTCCTGGCCATGGCCTCGGATGTCACCCGCATGCCGCGGACGATTTTCAGCATGCTGGACAACGCAGACATTCGCTACCCGAATATCAAGGATGAAAGCGGGGAAGAGGTCGAGCTGACCAAGGCCCGCTACAGCAAGTTCATGGAGTCCGGCAACCGGGAACTTCGGCGCAGTGCTTTCGAGGCTTTCTACTCTACATATAACCGCTATGAAAACACCCTGGCCGCTCTTCTGTCTGCGATTGTCAAGCGGGACCTCTTTTACGCACAGGCACGAAATTACGGTTCAAGCCTTGAGGCCGCGCTGGATGGCGGTAATATCCCGGTAGAGGTCTATGACAATGTCATCTCGGCAGTTAACACCAACCTCGAACCGCTTCACCGCTATGTCGCTCTGCGTAAGAAGGTGATGGAACTGGACGAGGTCCACCCCTACGATCTCTACACGCCGCTTTTTCCCGAAATGGCTGAGGAATACGAGTACGACCGGGCCGTTGAACTGGTGAGCAAGGCCCTGGAGTCGATGGGAGAGGAATACCTGGCAGTGATGAATAAGGGTTTCAGCGGCGGCTGGATCGATGTTTACGAAACCAGGGGCAAGCGCGGCGGAGGATACTCCTGGGGCTCCTACGGCACCCACCCGTATATTCTGCTCAACTATAACGCTACCCTTCACGAAGTTTTCACAATAGCCCATGAAATAGGCCATGCCCTTCACAGTTATTTTACCTGGGAGAGCCAGCCGCCGGTTTACGGGAACTACACGACTTTTGTTGCCGAGGTGGCCTCGACCACCAACGAGAAGCTTCTGATTGATTACCTGCTGAAAGTAACCGAGGACAAAAAGAA
>JAUVUV010000038.1 GCA_030604975.1 Candidatus Glassiibacteriota bacterium
AAAGGTGAGCGAAGGTGACCGGCAGGCCCTGCTTTTCAGGATGAAAACGGTTTACGGTTACGCTTACGGAAAAGGTCCCGAGAAAGTAGGGGTAAGAAATAAGAAAGATGAGCGGAGCAAGGCAGTCGAAGAGGTCAGACGGGAGATCGAGTCGCTCAGTCCCCAAGAGCGTAAGAGAACGGTTAAAGCGTATCGGGAGGCTGCCGCCTGCCCAGGGTGACCGGGAGCGGGGAAGGCTGGATATCGGGCTGTTTGCTAAAAAATATTTTGACCATTACCACCGTGAGCAACCATGTGATTTCCACCTCGAGATGTATGATTCGCTGACCGACGCTATTCTTGATAATCAGCGGGGCCACCGTATCGCGATAGCCGCTCCCCGTGAGAGCGCAAAAAGCACTATCGCAACTCTTTTCCTGCCGCTGTGGTGTATCTGTTACCCGGAGAGTGTCGGCAAACGCTATATCCTGATCGTCAGTGACACAGCGACTCAGGCTGAACGCCATCTCGGCGATATCAGGATCGAGCTGGAGGACAACGAGAAACTCCGGGAAAGTTTCGGCGAGCTTACAGGAGCAGGCCCGCTCTGGACCAAGAGCGAGATCATTACCAACAGCGGAGTGAAACTCACCGCGCGAGGCACCGGGGGCAACATCCGCGGCCTGCGTCACCGCCAGTTCCGGCCGGACCTGCTGATCGGCGATGATCTGGAGAACGACCGGAACAGCCAGACCCCCGAGCAACGGGAGAAGATTGACGACTGGTTTTTCAGGGCTTTCAGCAAAACAGCAAGCAAAACAGCTGATATTGTGGTGATCGGCACGATCCTGCACTACGAAAGCTTGCTTTCCAGGCTGCTTGCAAACCCGGCATTCGAGAGCCGCAAGTACCAGGGAGTGATAAGCTGGAGTACGGAAACCGCTCTCTGGGAAAAATGGGAAAGGCTTTACACTGACATGTCGCTACTTGCAAAGGAACGCACCAGACAGGCCGATGTTTTTTTAGCCGAGCACAGGGAGCAGATGACCGCAGGCACCCGGGTGATCTGGCCGGCGCACCGCAGCTACTACGACCTGATGAAACTTCGTGTGGGCGAAGGCCCGGCGAGTTTTGACAGCGAGATCCAGAACGAACCGGTGAACCCGCGAGAAGCGCTTTTCCAGAAGGAATGGTTCACCTGGTTCGAGGAGGACGAGATCGATCTTGAGCGCCTCACCCTGGTCGCCGCAGTGGATCCCTCACTCGGCGGCAAGAGCCGGCATGATGATCCCTCGGCGATAGTATGCCTCGCCCGGGACGAAAACGGCGCGCTCTACGTACTGGACGCAGACATCCAGCACAGGAAGCCGGATGCGATAATCGATGATACACTGGAGCTTTATGCCAGGCGTCGGCCTTGTGTAATCGGGGTGGAGACAGTCCAGTTCCAGGAATTTTTCAAGGACATTCTGGAGAAAGAAGCTGCCAAACGCGGAATTTATCCCCCGGTGAGAGGCCTTAAGCAGACAAAAGACAAGAAGCTGCGCATCCAGCGCCTTCAGCCGCTGGTCAAAAGCGGCATGCTTCGCTTTCAGAAGAAGCACAAAACGCTCCTGGATGAGCTGCGCTTCTTTCCTCTGGCTGGTCACGATGACGGCCCTGACGCCCTGGAACTGGCGGTACGGCTCATGGAGACAGTCGCCGGTCCGGAGCAGTTCCGCTTTGACCGGCCGCGAACGGGTAAGGAACATCTAAAGAGGGTATTCGGGTGATGGCTACCAACGGCAAAAGAAGAAGAAGGAGAAGACCTAAGAAGGCCGCCTTTAACATCCAGCTGGGCCGTGAACTCTCCAGCCCGGTCAGGGACACGCTAAATCGCCTTTTCGGGCGTTACCTGGAAAATCCCGACCGCACCCTGGACGATCATTCGAGCGAGGGCTTGCGGCTCTACCACGAGATGCTGCGCAAGGACGCCCAGCTCGCGATGTGTTTCAGGCAGCGCGCTCTCAACGTGATGGCCCAGGGATGGCGGATCATCCCCGGCGGTGAAACCCGTGAAGATCACGAACGTGCTTCCTGGGTGGAAGAGGTGCTTAATGGCGTGGAAAATTTGCATCTGAGCCGCACGCGGTTTTTCCGGGGCATCTCCCATGGTTACGTACCGGCGGAGATAATGTTCAAACAATGCTCCGACGGCAATCTCGGGATCGCCTGTTTCCGGACCCGGGACCCGGAGCGTTTCCGTTTCGATGAACACGGCAAGCTCATCTTGCTTGGCAAGAGCCCCGGGAATGAGAAAGTGATGCCGCTCGAAAAATTCGTGATCAATACCTGGGGTTCCGATGAAAGCCCGTTCGGCCAGGGCCTTCTGCGCGAACTTTACCCGCTGTGGTTTTTCAAGAACAACGCTATCAAGGAGCTGGTCCGTTTCGTGGAAAAGTTCGGCGCTCCCTACCTTTGGGCCAATTACCCGCGAGGCCTGCCGACTGCCGAGAAGGATGCGTTGATGGAAGTACTTAAACTTATGCATAGCAACGCGGTTGGTATCGGTCCTGAGGGTACTGAGTTCCAGGTCAATGAGATCGGGCGACAGGGAGTGATCGAAGTTTTCCGCTTCATTATCTCCGAATATGTCGACCGCCAGTATGCCAAGGCGATTCTCGGCCAGACCCTCTCCACTGAAAGCGAAAGCGGCACTTACGCCCTGGCCAAGTTCCAAAGCAAGGGCCTGCAGAACATTATCGAGGACGACTCTCTCTGGCAGCAGGCGCAGATCGACAGGGTAATCCGCACCCTGATCGACATCAATTTCGGTCCGTTGCCGGTGAGCAAGTATCCACTTTTCCGTATCGCTTACGAGGAGGACAAGGACCTTGAATCCTACCTCCAGGCGGTTTCTGTAGCAGTGAATGATTTAGGCCTGGCAGTCGGCCAGTCATGGCTGCGCGGACAGATCGGCTTTCCAGCTCCGCGCGTGGATGACAAGTTGTTGGAAGGTAACAGCGGGGCGGGTGCCGGATTGTCCGAAGATAATAAGTATAAAAATTATAGTATACAACCGGCCGAAGAGGATTAAAGCCCTATGAAGAAGGACAGACTGACAGACGAACAGATTGACGGTTGGTGGGATATCGCCAGAACCGGTCTGTGGAAGGGAACAATCGCCGGGGCCCCCACCCGGATCGAGATCACCCCTGAGGACCTGCACAATATGGCTGCCGACTACGACTCCCAGGTTCAGGAAGCCCCGGTCACGGTCGAACATCGCCGGGAAGGCCCGGCACACGGATGGGTAGCCACACTCCGTGTGCTCGGCGACAGGCTGCAGGCGCGGTTCGCTGACCTGTCAGAAAGCCTGCGCCAGTGGCTGCGCAGCGGAGCCTACCGCAGCCGCTCAATCGAGATGTACAAGCCATTCGAATCTACCGGCAGAGCTTATCTGGGTGCGGTTAGCTTTCTCGGAGCTGCCCTGCCAGCGGTCAAGGGGCTTTCACCGGTACCCTCTGTAATGGCTGAACGGGCCCGGCAAGGGGTGATCCTGGTCGGCTCCGGCGAGATGAAGTTGAGCGATGCGCTTCCAACAACAGGAGAGGTGGAAATGGATGACAAAACGATTGCCGAACGGGCGATCCATGCGCTGAAAGAGATTTTTATACAGCCTGCGGGCAGCTCGAATCAGGAGAAAAGTTCTGACACAGAGAGCGAAAGTGCCATGGCAAAATTGGCTGAACTCGAAGAGGCGCTCAAGCAAGAGAAAGAGGCCCGGTTAGCTGCAGAGACACGCCTGGCAGAGCTGGAAAAAGTTCTCCAGATGAGAGAAAAAGAGGCCGAGCTTGCCCGGTTCGCCTCGGCCCTGGAGGAAGCCGCGAAAGAGGGGCGGCTGACTCCTGCGGAGCTCAAGGGTTACTACCGGCTCGGCTCCCGTCTCGATGAGACCGGGCGTACGGCGATACTCGAAGAGGTGTCCCAGCGGCAGCCACTGGCTCTTTTCCAGGAGCTTTCGGCACCCGGGAACAATCCGGGAGCAATGGACGATGTAGCGCGCAAAAAAGCCGAGTTCAGCGGCTTTCCCGAAGACCCGGAACACGATGCCGCACTCGAACTGATTGCCGCCAATCCGGGACTCACTTTTGAGGCGGCGATCAAGCGCCTGCGGCTGGAGAAGTCCGCTCAGGGCTGAAAAGGTTCTCTGGCCGTTCTTAAGAACAAGAGAGATTTTCAACACAAAACGGAGTGAGAGGAAATGACGGTTAAACTCAGAGAGAGACTGAATAGTACTGACACTTTCACTGTCGGTAACAGCGACATCCCCCGCGGCACCTGCGCGGTACTCAACAGCGGTGTTGTGGACGCCTCCGGAGCCAATGCGGCCAAGTTCGTGGGTATCACCACAGAGACCGGTTACGCTGGCAAGGATGTACGGGTGGCCCAGGGGGGAAGCACGGTGCTGGCTCTGGCTGCTGATGGAAATATCAGCGAGGGCGACTGGCTGATCAGCGACGCCAACGGCAAGGTAACAACTGCTGGGGCCGCCAGCCAGGGAACCGTGCAGTATTTTGTCGGCTATGCGCTGCGTGATTCAGCAGCAGCGGACCAGCTGATTCCGGTCATAGTCTGGCCGGAACGCGTGGATAATCCGACCCCCTGATTTCAGGGGTTTATACTAAAATTAAAGTACCGGCTGCCAGCAATCGGCCGGTGCGAAATTGAATTCGGGAGACAAAGATGGCAGACAGATATTCAACCCAGAATCTCAACCGGACCTTGACCCAGTTCGCTGTGGAAAACATGGGCCTCGGCGGACCTTTCGTTGCGGATCGGCTTGCCTCCGTGGTCCATGTGCCGACCACTACAGGAAAGTACTACAAATTCAGCAAAATCGAAGCGCTGCGGAACGACTACGACGCCCTGCGCGCGCCGCTGACCGAATCCAACGAGATCCGACGTTCCTACAGCTCGGCTACCTACGCCTGCAAGCAATACGGCCTTCGGGAACTGATTGCAGATGAGGAGATGGACAACGCTGACCGCGCGGTCGTGGACCCCGAGAGGGATGCGATCGCCCTGATCTTCAGCAAGCTTCGCCTTCCTATCGAGCTGCGGATTGTCTCCATGCTCATGTCCACCAGCGTGATAACCAATAATGCAGCAGCAACCGCGGCCTGGAACGCCGTCAGCGGTGTCGATATCGAAGGTGATATCGACGGGGCCAAGCTCAGCGTGCGCAAGAAAGCCGGAGTGGAGCCGAACACGATTGTCATTCCGCCCCATATTGCGGTGGAAGTCAAGAAGGATGACAAAATCCGCGACCTGGTCAAGCACACCGATTCCACTCTGTTAGTAAACGGCGAGTTGCCGCCCAGGTTGTTCGGCCTGGAGGTGGTGATCCCTCTTTCGCTCTGCGATGAGGCGGCACCCGGGGTAGGCAGCCCGGATTTTGATTTCGTCTGGGATGACAACAGCGTGCTGGTCTGCTTTGTCGAACGCACAGCACCGAGCAAACGTTCGATCTCGCTGGCATACCAGTTCCGCCGTCCGATTTCCGGAACCCTGGATATGGCGGCCTATCGTTACCGTGACGAGGGCAAGCACGCCACTGTCGTGGAAGGCCTGATCGAGCAGACAGAGGAAGTGGTTTGCTCTGACTGCGGGTTTCTGATCACTGGAGCCTACGCGTAATAATCAGGGAGGAACGATGAAGGTTAGAATCCTCAAACCATGGCTCTGCGGCGGGCGCTTGCCCCAGGTGGGCAAAACTGTCGATCTGCCGGAAGAGACCGCCCAAAGCGGTATCGAACGCGGCCTTTGCACCACGGTGAAACAACGCCGCAAGAGCATGGCTGCCAGAACCCGGACCGAAAAGAGGAAGTCGAGCTGAGCCGGCGGTCAATGGTCGGCGGATATTGAAGGTATAAAAACTTTAATACTTTTAGTAACCTCAGAGGTTAAGATGGCTTACTCTACAATTACAGACCTGACTCACTGGATAGATGCTCAGGAGCTGGTGCGGCTCTGCACCACGGATTCGGATGCAACGATCGAGAGCCAGAGCGTAACCTCGGTAGCTGCAGAGGCTATAGAGAGTGCAGACGCCCTGATCGACAGCTACCTTCTCGGGCGATGGCCCGAGTTGCGGGGATATAGCCCGGTTCCGGACGAGATAAACCGTATCAGTGCAACCTTTGCTGTCTATAACCTCTACCTGCGGCGCAGGGCAGTAAGCGATGACTGGCGCAGCATATACGAGGATTGCATGGCAAAGCTCGAGGCCGCCTCACGAGGTGACCATAGCCTGGGACTCGATGATGCTGGTAGTGTTGCCAGCCACACTGACCGGTCCTACCGCACGGATGCCGAGGAGGAGGACCGAGTCTATACTGAAGACAGGCTGAAAAAGCTCTGATTTATCCTCAATCCAGGAGCTGGCGGCGAGGTAGAAGCGGGCCTGGCGGACGTGGCGGATGCAGGTATGGGCAGGTAGCTTGAAAACAGGCCCCGCCGGTGGAAAAGGCTGATGGGAAAGATGGGCTTGAAACCCGCCGCCGGCTCCGGAGCTCGATTCATTTTAAGGATATTTGAAAGGCTCTTGAACTTTTTACTCCAGGGAGGAGAGTCTTGGCTTCATCAATCAAGACCGTTTCCGATGCGATAATCAACAGGCTGGCCTCGGCAGTCGATAGCCTTAACCCGGAGACCGTGGCTACTTTCGCCGGATCGCTCAAAGAGTTTGTTGAGCTGGGGCGCAACCTTCCGTTTGTCGGGGTAGCGCTCAATCGGGCACGCTACGCAGAACTCAATTCAGACAGCAGCCTTGCCGAGGAGCATCTTACTTTCCGGCTTACCCTGGTTGCCGAGGATTTTCGGGGCCGGCGTTTCAGCGTTGAGAACACCTACGGCTTGATCGACGATGTCCGCGATGCGCTGATGGGCAACGATCTCGGGCTTTCGGGCCTTGCCCCGATTACTGTAGAAACTTGCGAAAAGGATGAGGAAGCCGAGAAGGAAGGACTTGCGGTTTACAGAATTACTGTCCGAACCTGGCAGGTTCGCCAGCAGGTTTAAAGGACGGTTTTCCAGGGATAAACTTTTTAGTACTAAAATTTAGATATTAATGGCCGGCCAGTGGAGGTCTCCCGCCCTTGTCCGGTGAAACTGCGGCCGGATCGCAAAGAAAAATTTTTGAGGTGAATTATGGCACCAGTGCAGAGAACTGCGAGTAAGATCGCCTGGTCGGTTAAAAAGCAGGATTCCTTCGGGTCCCCGCTGGGCAATGCCAGCCTGACCAGGTTTCTCAAACTTCAGAACCCTATTGTTATCGACGAGTCTGCCGAGCACTGGACAGACCGCGGAATGATCGGCGCAGGCCACGACTGGGAAACCCAGCGCGGCCGAATCCGCCAGTATGTAAGGTTCGAAATCCCCGTGCAGCCACTGCCCGTGAGTTTTGTAGGCTATCTTCTGGCCCTGCTCTTTTCTTACAACAGCAGCCAGCAGTTGGGCAGCGGCGCTTACGAGCATACCTCCAAGTTCCAGTCTCTCGACACACGGCCGGAGGCGTATGTGAGTACTTTCGCCGTGCACGAGGATGGCAACGACTATTACCTCCAGGATGTCGCCTGCGCAAGTCTCACATTGCGCGGGGAGGGATCGAACAGGTGTGAAGCCGGAGGGTCGTTTTTAGCTTCCAAGATCGGGGGGACGCTTACCGGCTACAGCTGGCCCGCGGCGAGCACGCTGCGCTATCTCTACAACTATGCGGGCATTTTCAGTATCGGCGGTGATCCAAGCAAAAGAGCCCAGCTTCGCTCTTTCGAACTCACACTCGAATCCGGTATCAACACCGACCTTGCCTGGCGCAAGGCAGCCGCCGAGGCCGACAGGGTCTACCCTTGCGTGTGGCCCTATACACCGGAGCGCAACCTGGCGCTCGGGCTGACCATGCTAGCCGAAAGCGAGGACCTGGCCGATTTCCGCACTGCCCAGCAGGAGGGCACCGCGAGCGAGATGATTATTTCCTGCCTTGGTGAGAAGATATCCGGCACATCGCCGGATGATTTCGACGAGATCGAGATCACTGTGCCTCAAGCAGTTTACACCGGGCTGGATTACGACTACGACGACGGCCTGCTTCACCTGGACCTCGATGTCGAAGGCGCCTGGCACGAGGCCACAGGAGGGCCGGTTTCGGTCAAGACTGTCGAGGGCACGGTGAGTGAATATTTCCCGACTAGCTGAGCTTGAATCGCCCTGAACACCCACAACCAGCAAAAGGAGCCTTTAGCACGATGAACAAAAACAAGCTTTTTCCCCTTTCACTCTCCGGGGGAGAGGTCGAGATTACGCTGAAGGTGCGCGCCCACGGTGAAAGCTATAAACTGGTTCATGTTTTCCGCGAACCGACTGCTGTGGACAAGAAAGTTTTCTACGGCTGCATGAGCCGTGCGGAACTGACCGGCGGAAGCCCCACTGAAGGCGGGACAGGCTACTTGGGCGCAATCGAGACTCTTTACGACAGGTGTATTCTCAGGGTAGAGGGTTATGATCTGCCGGACCCTGGGGACAGGGGGGGAGCCTGGAAAGAAGTGATTCCAATCGAGCACAAGTACTGGGCCGTTGAGGAGCTGCTGAGGCAGGAGGGCACGCTCGCCGAGGAGACTGCAAAAAACTGATCCGGGACATCCGGGCAAGCTTCGAGTCGGCGGATGTCCCGGGGAAAGATCTCATCTGCCCAGGCGCCGACTGCTGCAGCTGGCAGGCCGAGGGGCCGGATCCGTGCCGGGGATGCAAGACCAGGGAGACGCTCCACTGGCGACCGCGTTTTGTAACCACTTACTATGCCACGCTGCTGGCTGATTATATCGAAGCGTTCCGGCCGAGGCCCGAGAGCTTGAGCTGGCGCGACTTCGAGATTTACCAGGTATTTATCGAGGCGCGGGAGGCGCACCGTGGCGAGCAGGAGAAAAAATTCTGGAAAGCACGAAAAAGATTGAATGAATTTTAAAAAAATAAGACCGTTTCCGGTCCTGCAAACCCTGCTTTGAACCTGCCTTCTCGAGTTAAAGATGGTCGGTGAAAGCTTAATCAGCAATTTCGCCTCAGGTGGGTATGGTATGGCTCAATATTTAGAAAAAAAAGCAAAACTCCCCGGTCTTCGTTTCCCCTGGGGCCAGGGCGATAAAATCGGCATTATCGAGTCAATACTTGGTATTTTACGCGGCGGCATCCCGGGCGGACTCGGTCAGCCTGGCCCGGGATTCGAAAAAACGCCCGGCTGCCAGTTCTCCTGCCCGCTTCTTCGAGACGGTAAAGGCGGACGTTTCCCCGGCGGCGTGGGCGGCAGAAAAAACGGCCCGCTGCCTCCTTTGCTGCAAGCAGAAAATCCCTTTGAAAAAATGCTGGATAGCTACGAGAAGATGCTCCGCCAGATAATTTCCGGCAACGATCAGATTATGTCGAGCTGGATGAAAATGTGCAGGAAGATGCTCGAGTTGGCCACAGGCTCGTATGACAGGATCGGCCAAAGATACTCGATCATGCATAAAGATCTCTACGGCGGCCTGGCCGATTACACCTTGCATCTCGGGGCGGTCTCGGGATATGTCTCCAAGGCGTTTGCCGCTTTCCGCACGATGAACCCGTTCGCAGCGGCGGCTGCCTCGTTCGGCCTGATCGCCCTGGGACAGATGCTGCGCAGTCTTTCCTTCGGCAGGGGAGGCTCTGCCCCCTCCGGCACGGGAGGCAGGTCAAGCATGAAGCTGGCCGCAGCAGGCGCCGGCGGCGTTTCGGCAGAGAGCAGCTGGCGCGGGCCGCAGGTGGTCAATGTCTATATCAACGGTATCCGCAGCAGTAATGTTTATGAAGTGGACCGCGGCCTGAACCGCGCTGGAGTGGACCGGGAGCTGCGGAACAGGATCAGAGAGCTGGTGCGCACAGGTTCCAACCCGATAAGGGAGTATTGAAAGATGTGTGAGGGTGGGGTGGCTGTCCGTTAACTGAACCCCTATTTCCGGAACCCAGATTTGACCCGGTTCAAGCCGAGCCGGGTACAGAAAAACGGCTGGAGCGAATTTCCGGCTGCGGGATATCCCTGTCTCTGAATTACAGCCGTCAAGGAGAAAGATAATGTCCGAATTTCCACATATCCTGGCACAGAACAAGCTCGAGCAAGCCGCCTCGGTTTCTTTTACAGATGGCTCTGGCAATCCAATGATTGAAAACGAAGTCTACCCGCTGGCCCACCTGACCGACCGCTCGCGGGGTTCGCTTTGGAAAGGAGCTACGGGAAAATCCGAGCAGCGTGTAGCCTGGGGCTTCGACAGCGCGGTGGAGATGGACACGTTCGTGCTGGACAGGAATTTCACGATTGAAGGAGCTTCGGCCACTGTCTATTTCCAGCATTCGGCCAACGGCACGAGCTGGACCACTGCAGCCACGATCAGTGGTCTGGGCAGCGGCTCAATCTACTGGCGCACTTTCAACGCGGTAAGCAGGCAGTTCTGGCGGCTGCGGATCACCGGGCTTAGTGCACAGCCTCAGATTTACAACCTTTGGGCAGGCAAGCGGATCGAGCTGACTTTCGGCCCCTATGGCGATTTCGATCCATACGAGGAGGAAATTGTCGGCGAGGCGGTGCACGGGGCCTCCGGAGCTTTCCAGTGGAACCAGCGTTTCAGGCGGCGCGTGCTGAGGGCTGCTTTCGAGAACCTCATCGATTCGCAGTACGA
>JAUVUV010000186.1 GCA_030604975.1 Candidatus Glassiibacteriota bacterium
AACTTTCGATAGCGGCCCACCCCTTTCAGTTTCATTACAGCTGACAATATGACAAGGCGGCTGAATCTTTTGCCTGTCAAAGATCCAGTTTACCGTTTAATGAACTACCCTGCGGCAAGCCGCGGAGTATCACAATGATGAATTCGATCTATCTTATTCACCCCGAGGGCGAACACATCAAGACAACCCCCTGTGTCCCCCTTTGCTAAGGGGGATTAACTACTGATTCTCCGGGGCGGATTACCCCGAAGCAAAGCTTCGAGGAATTCTTTTCTAATAAACGGGCATTCATTTTTCAGTGCTTACCAGAACCACGGCCCTGGCGGCAATGCCCTCCCCGCGTCCCAGGGCACCCAAGCCTTCGTGGGTCTTCGCTTTCACGCTTACCCTTTCGATATCCACGCCGAGGATCCGGGCGATATTCTCCCTCATCTGCTCCATGTATGGAGCAAGCCTGGGTCTTTGCGCGATAACGGTAGCATCGAGATTTACAGCATGGAAACCTTTCTGCTCAAGTTTTCTGACAACCCGGGTCAGCAGAACTGCGCTGTCTGCATCCTTGAAAGCCGGATCATCGTCCGGGAAATGAGAGCCGATATCACCCAGGGCAGCCGCTCCGAGAAGGGCATCGGTGATCGCGTGCAACAGGACATCCGCATCGCTGTGTCCGGCCAACCCCTTTTCGAATAGTATTTCCACCCCGCCGATAACCAGCCGCCGGCCTTCGGCCAGGATGTGCACGTCGAAACCCTCGCCGATCCGCAGGGTGCCGCCCGGCTCATTTTCAGCCATTTTGTCTCCTTTCAGCCGGTATTCAAGATATTCCAGGTCCGACTGTTCTGTAACCTTGATATTGCCCGCATCCGATTCCACGATACGCACTCGCTTCCCGAGCCTTTCGCACAGGGAGACATCATCCGTGCCTGTGAAACTGTCGCGCATGGCCGCCTGGTGCGCCTCAAGGATCATTTTCAATGGAAAGCTCTGGGGAGTCTGGGCAAGCCAGAGGTCCCCCCGTTGGACCGTGCTTTCCACGAACCTGTCTTTTTCACGTTTGACCGTATCGCGCACACGGGCGCAGGCCACAGCAGGAGTACCCCCTGCGGCAAGCTCCAGGGTCTTGTGTACCAGATCCGGCGAAACCAGCGGCCGGGCTGCATCGTGGATAGCCACCACCTGGATCTCATCAGGATCGAGAACTTTCAGCCCGTTATAGACAGACTCCTGGCGCGTGGCTCCACCGGGTACGGCCTGGATCAAGCCTTTCTCGCCTGGTTGAAGGCTTGAGGTGAAATCCTCCACAGCATCCGCAGGCAGGACCACCACGATCTTTTTTATCTCCTCCAGGGATAGAAACACCTCCACGCAGTGCCGCAGGATACTCTTGCCGCCAACCTCGATAAACTGCTTCCTGACCGGCCCGGCCATGCGGCTCCCGCTGCCGCCAGCGGCAATGACTGCCGCGCAGTGAGTGGTTTCCTTATCCGTGGAAGTATTCATTGATCTGATGTTTAATCTGAATCGATTTTTACAGAATCTTAAAGTAAAAAATCCTCAATTATTATACAATAACCTGTAGAAGCACAGTATACCGCGCCTCTACCATCAACTTGCCAAGTCGGCTCGAGTAGAAGGACTTAATCAAAACAGTTTCAAACATCCGTCGCCTTTTCGGATACCGCACAGGCAACGGCTTGGGCAAGGCGTTCGCAGAAAGTGATTTTAAGGCCTTTGGGGCGGATTTCCTTTTCCAGGGCCACCTGCGGACACACAATTCGCTGGAAACCGAACTTTGCGGACTCTTTCAGGCGGGCCTCCAGGTGGCTCACCGAGCGGAGTTCGCCGCTCAGGCCAACCTCTCCTACGAAAACTGTGCCGGGATCGAGGACTTTTTCTTTCAGAGAGGAGAAAATCCCGAGGCAGATTCCCAGATCGGCTGCCGGTTCGTAAACCCGAAGTCCTCCGGCCAGGTTGACAAAAACGTCATGGGAGGACAGCGGCAGGCCCAGACGTTTTTCAAGGATCGCGAGCATAATGGCCAGCCTCTTGCTGTCGTAGCCAGTGCTCACCCGCTGGGCTGTGCCGTAACCGGTGGGCGAAACCAGGGCCTGGACTTCAACCAGAAGAGTTCGCGTGCCCTCCATTGTGCAGATTACAGCCGTGCCCGGCGAGTCCATGGCACGCCCGGCGAGGAAATATCCCGAAAGATCGCTGACTTCGCGCAGGCCGTCACCTCTCATCTGGAACAGCCCGATTTCATTGGTGGAACCGAACCGGTTTTTCACTACCCGAAGGATACGGTGCGTGTGGTTGCCGTCTCCCTCGAAATAGAGCACGGTATCCACCATGTGTTCGAGAATGCGAGGGCCGGCAAGGGAACCATCCTTGGTCACGTGGCCTACCAGAATCACGGTTAACCCGCCAGTTTTGGCAAGGCGAAGAAAGCCGGCGCTTGATTCTCTCACCTGGGCGATACTGCCGGGAACCGCATCCAGCGCGGAGACGTAAACGGTCTGGATTGAATCGACTATCAACAGATCGGGGTTCTGCTGCAGGACAACCTGCTCCACAGACTCGAAACAGGTTTCGGTCAAAAGGTGTAGCCTGTCTGCACCGTCAATTGCCAGCCTGGCCGCGCGCATCCCGATCTGAGAAGCGCTTTCCTCTCCGGAGAGATAGAGCACGTTTGTACCGGCTTTGACGATACTTCCCGCCAGTTGAAGCATCAGCGTACTCTTGCCTATCCCCGGGTCTCCGCCGAGCAGGAGTATCGAACCAGGCACGAGCCCACCGCCGAGGATGTTGTCCAACTCTCCAATACCGGTTTTCAGCCGTTCCAGCCCTTCGGCACTTTCAGCCACAGAACTCAAAAGGACAGTTTCCGGACTATCTTTCGTAGCCGGGATTCGATGCGGCATGGCAGTGGAGGAGGCGGAAGGGAAAATTATTTTCTTCACCACGCTGTCCCAGGTTCCGCAGACCGCGCATCTGCCGACCCATTTCGGGAATGAGGCTCCGCAATTAGTGCACTCGTATCTGATTTTGGGGTTGCTCATGCTTAATTAAAAAGGGCGAGGCAGGCCTCGCCCCTACAAAAATTGGAGCAATTATGTATTTGCCATAAACTGCAGGAGCAGTTTGCTAGCCAAGCCTACAATACTACCAATTAAATTGTTTGCTTAAAATCAAAAAACATTGAGCTTGATATACTTATCCGGGTGTTCCCTGATTTCGCGGATCAGGTTGCGCGCCTCGAGAGCTGTCTGGCGCAGTTCCTCGTAGAGTTTCTCGTCTTTGAGCAGCCTTCCGAGCGCACCCCGGCCGGATTCTATATCGACCAGAAGGGTATCCAGGCGCATTGAGATGTCTTCCAGGCCTGCAATTGCCTGCTGCACACTCTGTGCGTTGTCCTCTACCACGGAGCGGAAACCAAGTGCGGCAGAGTCGAGCGAGGTCATGGTCTCCTCGAGCAGGCTGCCGTAATGGTCAAATCGCGAACTGAAATCCCGGGTATTAGCTGTGAATTCCTCAATATTTTCCAGTGTCTGCGCAAACGAGCTTTTGGCGCCGAGCATGGTGTCGAGTCTGGCGATCAGTTTCCGGGCGTCCTCCAGCACGAAGATTGTCTTTTCGACCACAGTCACCCCGTGTTTGATCAGATCGCGCAGGCCCGGGGCAAGCTCGCCTTCCAGGCTGACGCCCGACTCAGCCGGCGGTCCGTCCTGGATTCGCAGCTGAAGGTATGCCTCGCCGAAAACGTCGGAAGCGTCAATCACCGCAACCGTATTCTCGGTCACCTCGACTCGCTGTTCAACGAAAAAGCGGACGACCGCTTCCCGGCCCTCCAGGCCGATCCACTGCACCCGGCCCACCGGCACGCCAGCCACTGTTACATCATCGCCTACCATTAAAAGGCCTACCTGTTCGAAACGGGCCGAGTAAAAATTCTTGTTTCTCCGGGCCACAAATCCCTGAAGGTAAAATACGGTCCAGAGGACTGCCAGAAAGGCTGCGAAAACGACTACCCCGACAATAGTGGCTTCCTTGCGGCTGTTCCCCATGAGGAGACGACTCCGTTGAAGTTAAATCAAGTGTGAACCCTGTATGGGCCTTCCGCACTGCCCTCCAGGAATTGCCTTACGTATGGATTGTCTGTGCTTTTCACCTCACCCGCGGTTCCGCTGAAAATGATCCGCCCGTCCACAAGCAGCGAGATCAGGGTGCCCAGTTTCAGCGCGTTGCTGACATCATGTGTGACAACCACACTTGTCACCCCGAATTGTCTCCGTGTATCAAGGATCAGGTTTTTTATTGCATCGGCGGTGATCGGATCAATGCCGGTGGTCGGCTCATCGTAGAGAACCAGTTCCGGATCCATCGCAATCGCCCGTGCCAGACCCACCCGCTTGCGCATGCCTCCCGAGAGTTCTGCCGGCATCTTCTCTTCGACTCCCGACAGGCCCACTGCAGCGAGCTTCGCTCTTACTACCTCACGGATTTCACCCTCGCTCATACGAGTGTGCTTGCGCAGGCCCAGGGAGACATTCTCAGCCACAGTCATGGAGTCGAACAGTGCAGCCCCCTGGAAAAGCATGCCTATCCGCCTGCGCACCTGTTGAAGTTCTGCATGTTTGAGTGTATCGAGCCGGCGGCCGTCGAAATAGACCTCGCCCCTGTCCGGGGCCATCAAGCCGATCATGTGTTTGAGTATCACGCTTTTTCCCGCCCCGCTGCGCCCCATGATCACCAGCGTTTCCCCTCTGGGCACTGAGAGGTTCAGGCCGGCCAGAACCTGCTCATCACCGAAACGCTTGTAAATATTTGTGAGTTGGACGATCGAATCATTCATTTTATTATACTGCCGGGAAAAGCAGCATCGCCAGAAAGTAATCGAACACGAGAATCAACAGGCAGTTGGTGACCACGCTATTGGTGGTCGCCCGGCCCACGCCCACTGCTCCCTTCGAGGTGCAGAAACCATAATAGCAGCCCACCATGGAGATTGTGCCGCCGAAAACGAACGATTTGAGCAGGCCGCTGTAGACATCGAACGGGTAAACGAACTGGCGCATACCCTGGAAAAACACCTGGCTCGACATGTCGAGGTAGATCAGGCTCACCAAATATGCCCCGGAAAGGGCGACCACGCAGCCGAAAGTGACGATAACTGGCATCATCACCAGCCCGGCAAAAATCCTGGGAAGCAGGAGGTAACGCACCGGATCGATAGCCATGGTCTCCAAGGCGTCGATCTGCT
>JAUVUV010000070.1 GCA_030604975.1 Candidatus Glassiibacteriota bacterium
AATTTTTGCACCCAACCTTCTCCTCTCTTTTATTGAACTTCAGGTTTTATCCGTATATCCCTGTCACGCCCGCATGGCATAAAGCTTGCCTTTTCCTTTCACAGCGAATATTTGCATCTAAGCGTCGAAAAATGTCTGAATCCGCCTGTCGTCTTAGCGCGGATTTCGAAAGGTGAGAGGACAAATGATCAAAGGTCTTTACACATCCGCAGCCGGAATGCTTCCTCTGGCCTACCGCCAGGATTTGATGGCCAATAACCTGGCCAATGTGAACACCTCCGGCTACAAGCAGGACCGCGCTTTTGTGCACGAGCTGATAAACGCCGAGCTCTACCTTAACGAGTACGGCATTGCCTCAACAGGGCAGCCGCCCCGTCTGATCAATGTCATGCCACCAGCCTACCGGGCTGCTGTCGGAGACGCCAGCCAGGTGATAGTACACCAGACTGATTTCACCCGCGGAAAGATGGAAGTTACCGGTAACGATCTGAACCTGGCAATTGACGGCGACGGATTTTTCACGGTCGATACCCCCCAGGGAGTCCAGTACACCCGAAACGGGTATTTCAGTATCAATGCGAACGGCGAACTGGTTACCGCGGACGGCTATACCGCGCTCGGCGAGGCCGGACCGATCAATGTCCAGGGAGGCAAGCTCATCGTACAGAATAACGGAGATGTGCTGGTTAACGGCGAGATACGCGGCTCTCTTCGAATCACTGATTTCGACAAACCCTATCGGATGACCAAGACCGCCGATAACCTGTTCATTTCGGAGGCCGGGGATGCGGGGCAGGCGGCTGAGGATTTCGTGATCAAGCAGGGCGTCCTTGAGCAGGCAAACAGCCATCCGATAGACCAGATGGTGAAAATGATTGAAATATTAAGATTGTTCGAACTCAACCAGCGCGTAATCCGCCTTCAGGATGAAACCCTGCAGCAGGCGGTAACCCAGATAGGCAGAGTGTAACAGCTCCTTTGTTAATCGCACATGGATGGGCATGATTAATTATCAAGGATGAGGAGAAAAATATGATTCGAGCACTTCGCACCTCCGCCACGGGCATGAAAGCCCAGGAAATCCGTGTAGACGTTATCGCCAACAACCTGGCCAACGTCAACACCTCAGGCTTCAAAAAGACCCAGGCTCAGTTCCAGGACCTTCTTTACCAGACACTGCGTCCGGCTGGCGTAGCCGAGTTTTAGGGACAGATCGTGCCCACCGAACTCCAGGTAGGCCACGGAGTGAGACTTTCCTCGACTCAGAAGGTGTTCACCACAGGCGACTTCCACAGGACCCAGAACGACCTGGATGTGGCTATCGACGGCGACGGGTTTTTCCAGATCCTCCAGCCGGACGGCACGACCGCCTACACCCGTGACGGCAACTTCGAGATCAGCCAGGACGGGATTCTCGTCACCACGGACGGCCTATCCCTTCAGCCGCAAATCACCGTCCCACAAAACGCAATGAAAATTTCTATCGCTGCGGACGGCAACGTAGACGCACTGCTCCCCCAGCAGGTGCAGCCTCAGAACGTGGGAAGGATCGAGCTCGCGCGCTTTATCAACCCGGCGGGCCTGAGGAATATCGGTAACAACCTGTTCCTGGAAACAGTAGCCTCGAATACGCCGATCCTGGGCAACCCGGCCGAGAACGAATTCGGCCGTCTTGAGCAGGGATATCTGGAACTGTCCAATGTGTCGGTTGTCGATGAACTGGTTGATCTGATAACCGCCCAGAGGGTTTACGAAATAAACTCGCGCGGTATTTCGATTGCCGATAACATGCTCCAGGTTGCAGGTAATATCGGACGATAAGCTCATAAACATTAACCCCAAAGTGGTGATTTATTCATGCGCAGAAAATTGACCTTGATAGCAATATCTCTCTTCCCGGTGATTCTTCTGGCACAGGTGAGGGCGCTGGATTCTCAGGTCGAAAAGGTCTATGTCTATCTCAAATCTGAGGCCGAGACTACCACAGGGCAGATTTTGCTTGGCGATGTTGCCTTAGTCTCCGGGTTCAACGAAAAGCTGATCCGCTCACTGAACCACCTGCCGCTCGGGCCGGCTCCAATGCCTGGAGAAAGCCTGAATCTGGCCAAAGCCAATATCCGCCGCAGCATGGTCGTCCACGGGATCGATCCGGTGAAAGTGGCCCTGGTGGGAGAAAACCTGGTCGAGGTCAAGCGCAGCGGCAGAACGATAACCAAGGAAGATATCGCCCCCCTGGTCGAGGATTATGTCGAACGATCCTGGGCAAACAGGCAGGTGCGCACCGAAATTATCTATTCCCGTCTGCCCAAGGAAATGACTGTACACAGCAATAATTTCGATCTGCGGGTTCTCGACCCGGTTAAACCAGGGGTAAGCGGGTCGATTGCTCTTTCCCTGGCTGCCCTGGAAAACGACCGCGTGTTGGTCCGGATACCGGTTTCGCTTAAAGTGCGGGCTTTCGGTAACGTGGCCGTGATGAACAGAGACGTGCGGCAGGGAGAACTCCTCTCACCGGAGGACTTTTCGTTCATCGAGCGGGAAATCACCAGAAAGCATTCTAACCCGGTCAGGACCGTGGGAGAAGCCGCAAACAAAAAGCTTAAAAGAACCGTGAAAGCCGGACAGATCCTCACTCTCGACCACTTGGAAATCCCACCCCTGATCGAGCGGGGCGATGAGGTCACATTAATCGTTGAGTACAAGGGTGTCCGAGTAAGCTGCCCTGGCAAAGCCAAGGAGAAAGGCCGCCTGGGCGACAGAATCATGGTGCGCAACCTGTACGGGAAAAACCTCGTGGGCGAGATAAAGAACGCGTACACTGTTTTGATCACACCCTGACATGGAGGTCGGTATCAGATGAGAACAATAACGAGCAAACCGAGAAAAAAGCCGCCGCGCACAGGTTCCACTGCCATGCTGCGACTGATGCAGAACGTGGCGGTCGTGGCCTCCCTGTTCTTGATCTGTACCTGTTCGCTTTATGCACAAATGGAGTTCAAGGGAGACGTGGCGAGCCTGTTTACCGATGAGCGCCTGTTCAAGACCGGCGATCTGATCACTGTGCTGGTCAACGAGCGGGTGCAGGGACAGAACCGCACCCAGTTCCGCAGTCAGCGGGGAACGAACGTTGAAGCTGAATTCGGCGCAGGGCCGGGCAAGGTTTTCGGCTTCCTCAACCCGTTCAGCGGTGGGGTCGAGACCCAGAACGACTTTGACTCACGTGTACAGAACAACAAGCTGCTCAGCTTTATCACGGAAATCAGCGTTCGTGTGGTTCGCACGGATGAACTGGGCAACCTGTTTCTGGAGGGATCGAAGGTGGTCGAGATGCCTGATGAAAAGCAGGTGATCATTTTGACCGGAGTGGCCAGGAACCGGGACATCTCCCCCCAGAACACGATTAGCAGCACCCAGATTGCCGATTTACGTATCACGATGAACGCCAAGGGAGAGGCAGAGGAAGCCAGACGTCCGACACTTTTCAACCGTATATTCGGCTGGTTTTTCTAAGATATATAGAAACAGATAATATACAGGACAACAGGGGACTGGTTTGATGAAATTCATCACACGAATCGAACTGGCAAAAACAATCGGGTTTGGAATAATCGGCCTGGGGCTGATCCTCGCCGGGGTCTGCCCTGTCTCTCTGCATGCGGCGCGAATCAAGGACATCGCCCACCTTCAGGGAACCAGGTCGGAGCAGCTTATCGGTTACGGCCTGGTAGTCGGTTTAAACGGCACAGGGGACGGCAGGACGATTTTTACCAACCAGTCCACTGCAAGTCTGCTGGATAAATTCGGCATACAAATCCAGCCCGGTGATATCACTTCTGCCAACATTGCCGCAGTGATGGTCACCGCGGAACTTCGCTCGTTCGAGAAACCCGGCAGCCGGACAGATGCCACGGTCAGCTCTATCGGCGAGGCATCCAGCCTCCAGGGCGGCATGCTCCTTCGTACCCGGCTTTTCGGTTATGACGGACGCACACTGTATGCGGTTGCCCAGGGACCGGTCTCTATCGGTGGATTCAATGTCGGGGCACAGGCTGGTGCGGCAGGCGCGCAGATCCAGCTCAACCACCCGGTTGTCGGCCGCATACCCGGTGGGGCGCAGGTGTTTCGCGAGATGGATGTCGGCTTTATTGAGAACTGGCGGGTGATGCTGACTCTGGAAAGCAGCGATTTCACCAGCGCCAGGAGGCTCGACGAGGCGGTGGACAACCATTTCGGCGCTGATATCGCCCTGCCGATCGACGGGCTGTCGATCTACGTTACCATTCCCGAGGAATACCGCGATCCGGGAAGAATCATCGAGTTTATCAGCGAACTGGAAAACCTCAATGTCTCGCCTGCTGCCACGGCGAAAGTGGTGATTAACGAGCGCACCGGGACAATCGCAATCGGCGAGAATGTCACTGTAAGTCCGGTACAGGTGGCCCACGGCGGGCTCACGGTTACTATCGGCACCGGGTTGGTGGTGAGCCAGCCCACGGCGCCGCTCGGCGGCGGTGCAACGGTTATTTCGCCCACGGCAACTGTCAGCGCAGTGGAACAGGTAAGAAAGTTCATGGAAATAGGCGGTACCGCGGGCGACCTGGTGACCGCGCTGAATCTGATGCAGGTCACACCGAGAGACATTATCGCCATTTTCCAAGCCCTCAAGGAAGCCGGGGCACTGGCGGCTGAGCTGAGGATTATGTAAACAAAAAGGAAAAAGCGCAGTCTCTATGGAGATAATCAACCTGCCGGGGAACGATCCCCTTGAATTTGGAAGTAAAGCTCTTGAAAGCAGCCTGCACCGTCTTCAGGACTCCGCTGCCCGCCTTACCGAGGAAGAGGATCTGAGGAAGGTCAGCCGGGAACTTGAATCGATATTTGTCAAGCTGTTGCTTGACGCGATGGACAAAACCGTGCCCAAGGACGGTATCATCGGCAATTCCCCGGCAATGGAAACCTGGCAAGGCATGTTTCATGAAGAACTGGCGATAAAGGTAAGCGAGCAGCGTTCAATCGGCCTGGCAGACATGATCTACATACAGCTTTCCAAGTACCTGGATCGGCACAGGGAGGTGCCGCCTGCCAGGTCCGATTCAGGAAGCAGAAAAATAGTCGGGGAAATAATTCAGCCGATAGATACCGGGGAAATCGAACCGCCTGTTCCGGCTTCTGCTGAAGAAAAAATCGGCGGCTGGGCGGCACTCGACAGGTTCAGGCCCCTGATCGAGAATGCCTGCTTCAAACATGGTCTCGATCCGGCGCTGGTAGCCGCGGTGATCATGCAGGAAAGCGCGGGGGACCCTCAAGCGGTCAGTCCAGCCGGCGCCATGGGTCTGATGCAGCTTATGCCGCAAACTGCAGATTCTCTCGGGGTGCGGAATGTTTTTGATCCGGAGGAAAATATCGAAGGGGGAACCCGCTACCTGAAACAACTGCTGGAGAGTTTCGGCGGGGATGAAACCCTCGCCCTGGCGGCATACAACGCAGGAATGGAAGCAGTCAAGCGTTACAATGGCGTGCCTCCCTACCCCGAGACCAGAAATTACGTGAAAGAAGTGGCAGCATTGAAAAACCACCTTAAAAGTCTTTTCACATCAGAGATGAATCTATGAAAACCGCCAGCAAGCAGAAAACCAAAGCAAGCGCGGAAAAACTTTACACTCTGCTGGCCGGGATAGCTGAGGGCCTTGAGAAGCTATACGAATGCCTTCGCCTCCAGCAGGCCGCGCTGATGAAATGGGATTTTCCTTCCTTTAGCGCAACTATCAGCCAGCAGAAACGCCTGGCCCGGAAAAATCTAGAGCGTGAGAAAGAGCGGATTGCCCTGGTAAGCGAGATTACCGGAAAGCAGGCAGCAGAAAAGTTGTCGCTTCGCCAGCTGGCTGAGAGCCTGGGAGGCGAGTGGCCGGAACGGTTCGAAAAACTTGCCAGCCGGATCAAGACAGCCAGCGGCAAAGTGAGCTCGATGAAAGACCAGAACGAGTCTATTATCAACAATTCAAGAAAACTGGTGAACGACCAGTTGAAGCTGCTACTCGAACTTGCCAGGCTTAACCGCAACCTCTATGAGGGTAGCGGGAAAAAAAGCGAGAAAGCAAACATGTACAAGGTGCTGGACCAGAAAGTTTGAGTCCTGCACATCCGGAGACAGTTGAAATCTCCGCCGAATAAGAAGAAAGAAGATGCCTACTTTACAAAACGCATTGCAAATCGGCCTGAGCGGCCTTCTGGCGAACCAGCAGGGCCTGAATGTGACGGGTCATAACGTGTCCAACGTCAATACCGAGGGCTACACCCGTCAGAAGATTATTCTAGAGAGCAATAAGCCGCTCAAAGTCAGGAAAGGCGTTTTCGGCACAGGGGTGAACGTGGTCAAGATCGCTCGTTTCAGGGACGCCGCTATCGACAGGGATTTCCGCGCTGAAAACCAGCTGCTGGGTGATCTCGAAAAGCAGGCCGAATCCATGCAGCTAATCGAGGGGCTGCTGAACGAACCAAGCGATTTGGGTCTGCACAACGCGATCAAGAATTTTTTCAATAGCCTCCAGGATCTGACCACGAATTCAGAAAGTTCCTCAGTGCGCACCACTGTCAGGGAACGGGGACGCGCCCTGGCCCGGATGTTCAATCAAATCTGGTCGAAGCTGGAAATGATCAGAGACAACAAGAATTTCGAGATTGCTGACAATGTTTCCAAGATCAATGTAATCCTCCAGCAGGTGGGGCAACTTAATCTCCAGATCGCATCAACCGAGACGCGCGGCCATCAAGCCAACGATCTGCGCGACAAACGGGACCTGCTTCTGGATCAGCTCTCCAGGCTGGTCGATATGTCTGCCAACGAGGATCCGGCCAACGGCAGCATGACTGTATCGATAAGCGGGCAGAGTTTCGTGGTGATGGGTGTAGTCAACAAGCTGGAAGCCCTTTCCGAGAATGTTGAAGGCAAAGAAGTGATCAAGGTTATCAACCCGGAGACCGGAACCGAGATGAAGATTTCATCCGGCAACCTTCACGGGATGCTCGAGATACGCGATCGAGTTATTCCCAATCTTAAAAACCTATTAGACCTATTAGCCAGTGCTTTCATAGAGGAATTCAACCAGGTACATCGCCAGGGTTATGGATTGAAGGGAGGCAGACATTCACCGCGAACCGGGATAGACTTCTTTGAAGGGACCGATGCCCAGTCGATCGCCCTCTCCCCAGAAATCGAAAACGACCCAAGCAATATCGCAGCCTCGAAATCCGGTGCCCCGGGCGACAACAGCAACGCTCTGGAAATGGCCCAGCTGCGCAACAAAGGTGTGCTCAACAACTACAGCTTCACTTTCGAGGACTTTTACGGCCGCCTGGTGAGCACCTTCGGGCTGGATTCCGAAAGCATTCAGGCACAGCTGTCGAACCAGGAAAAACTGGCCGAACATGTCGAGAACTTCCGCGAATCGATAATCGGGGTAAACCTGGACGAGGAACTGGTCTCCATGATCCGTTTCCAGAAGGCTTTCGGAGCCAACGCACGCTTAATTACCACAGTGAACGAGCTGATGGGAATAGTTGTCCTTCTGGGAAGATATTAATCCACCTTTAACTTTAACCGAAAGGTGAAAAACAAGCAGGAAAAAATTTACCATTCAAGCTCTTTTTAAGAGACGGCAACACCGGCTATTCTCTCATATCAAGGACGATATATGCTTATTCTAACAAGGAAGTTAGGAGAGAGTATCGCCATTGGCGACGGGATCAAAGTTACCCTGTTAGAGGTTCAGGGCAAACAAGCTAAAATCGGTGTACAAGCGCCCAGGGATGTGGCGATTCACCGTCAGGAAATTTACGAAAAAATCCAGCAGGAAAATCTGCGTGCAGCCGGAGCCTCCGAACAAGATTTAACAAGATTAACAAAGCTGTTCAGAGGAAAACCTGGAGGCCGGCACTGATCTTCTAGCCAGAGGCGTTGAGATTATTTAAAGGGCAACAAAATATGTCTCTCAGGGTCACACAGAATTTGATAAACAGCGTGGTTCTCTCCAATTTGAACCAAAATTTGGACAGGCTGATGAAAATCCAGTCCCAGCTTTCCAGCGGGAAGAGGATTTTGCGGCCCTCCGATGACCCGGTAGGTACCTCCAAGGCAATGCGCTTGCGCACAAGGTTATCGGAAACGAACCAATATTTGCGTAACATAGAACAGGGAGAGACCCAGATCAACTATATCGACAATGTTTTCAATGACATCAGCGGGCTGATGATGAGGGCCCAGGACCTGGCGATCGGCCAGGCGAATGTCACCGCTGACTCCCGAACCCGTACGGCCGTGGCCCAGGAGGTAACCGCACTGATCGACCAGTTCGTGGACCTTCTCAATACCAGGGTCGGGAGTCGCTACCTGTTCGCTGGTTTCGAGACTCTTGCTGAACCTTACAAACAGACAGAAACAGGTGTTACATATCTAGGCGACTCCGGCGAGTTGAATTTTGAAATCGAGAGTGGAACTACATTGCCCACCAATATCTCAGGTTCCATCCTCATGCCAACAGTTGTGACTGACCTGGGTGGACACTCCAGCCTTTTCCCTTATGTGGAAAGGTCGATCCCCCTGGGCAAGCGCAAACTGGTTGAATTCAACTATGGCACCGG
>JAUVUV010000252.1 GCA_030604975.1 Candidatus Glassiibacteriota bacterium
GCTTTTTCATAATAACGGCGACGGCACGTTCTCGGATTCCTCGAGAATACTCAAACTCGACCGGGAAAGGCAGAGAGCTACCTCGGTCTCCTGGGGCGATATAGACCGCGACGGGTTCCTCGACCTGCTGATCGGCAATTTTGACGGCTCGAACTGGCTGCTCACCAACCATGCCGGTCGCTATTTCGAAAACCACTCGAAAGCCGCGGGTCTGGTGGAGTCTTACAATACGGAAAGTGCCGTGCTGATCGATGTAAACGCAGACGGCTGGCTCGATATTGTCACCCTTAATATGGAAGGCCCGACCCGCCTTCTGATAGGTGCGGCTGGAGGCCTTTTCAGGGATGAAACTCAAAGCAGCGGCCTGAACCCTGACAATGACTACAAAAAATTCGGCCAGACTCAGAGTTGGGGCGATTTCAACGGTGACGGTTACCCGGACATTCATATCACACGCGCCCAGGATGCCGACATGCTTTTCCTGAACAGCGGCGCCGGCGGACCGGAGAGATTTATAAACAAGTTCTCCGGCGATCTGGACGGCTCGTACGGACGAATCGCCTCCTCGATTGCGGACTTTAACAGTGACGGATACCCTGACCTGTTGATCGCACGCTCCTCCATTTTCGGCATTTTCTCCGCCACCCCCAAGGATCTTATCTTTTATGGCGGTGGGCAGGTATATCCTCCGCTGCCCGGTAATTTATCTTCGGAATTGCATCTCGATCCAGGAACATCATATGCCTCTCCCAGTATTGGACTCGTAACCAATTTAGAAAGCAGTCTGCCGGTAGCTGCGGATTTCGATCTCGATGGCGACCTGGACGTTCTTTTCGTAAATTACCGGCCTGACAGGCCTTCGGATCTTTTTTACGGAAGCGAACTTCCGCTCCGCTTTATGCAGAACCGGAGCGCCTACGGCAACACCATCACAGTCAAGCTAAGAAATGCCGACGGCAGGAGTGTGATCGGCTCCCGGGTTGTGCTGGCCCATAGTGGAAAAACGTACTGGCAGGCGGTATCCGGGGGCTGGGGCAGGATTCAGACTTCACCGTATCTGCTTTACAATCTGGGCGATAAGCCATTTGCCGACAGCCTGGTTGTTCACTGGTCCTGGGGAGAAATCGAGGTTCTGGCCGGTCCGATTTACCCCGGAACAGTCGAGATCGTAACTGACCGCAGCGGCCCTGAGATCAAGGTCATCCAATGGCCGGGCGGGACGGAAGGACTGGTTGTGGCAAACCCGGACGGCTTTTCCGCAGAGGTTGAAGTTAGTGACGGCAGTCAGCTGGCCTGGTTCAAGACCGTTATCATCGATCCTCAAACCGGAACAACGGAAACCCTCGAGCAGATAATTTCGGCTTCTGGAATTTACCAGGTGGATTTTCCCTCCCCTGAGCCGGGCGACAGCCTCCTGTATTTCTTCGAGGCAGAGGATGTCTACGGCAACAGGTCCCGCCTGCCCGCTGGAGGCAATTACAGGCTGAAAACTCTCGGCGATGTCAACCGTGACGGACAATTAAACACGTTCGACCTTACGTACATACTCGCCCTGCTGCAAAATATCAGTTCAGGCGTTCCCCCTACGCAGGAAGAATTGTATACGGCAGATCTCAACCGTGACGGAAAATTGGACATATTCGATTTGTTAGCTCTCATGAAACTCTTAAATCCGGAACCTGGTCTTGATGCTCCATAAATCTTCCCTGATATATCCCGTTCTATTTCTCTTTTTAAGCGGCCTTACCGCATGCGAGGAATCGGAACGCCATTCCTCGGAGCGAATCGTTTTTTTTGTTTCCGCCGATGACAACCAATCGAATTTCACCTCCTCCTCATCGGGAGACAAATATTATATTTCCGCTGACTCAAACGCCTTTCTCAACCAGAGCGGCGCAGAATCAAAGCCTGATTTCATATCTTCACCAACGGGCTTAGTAATAACTATTTTCCTGCCTGGAGACCTAATCCCATCCCTGCTCAGCCCAAATGGTTACCAGGTCAACACGCAAATCACCCTCGCAGACGGCAGCACAATAATCATCGACCACACTAACCAGGCTGATACCATCACAACCCAGGAAGGAGATACCCTTTATGCCATCCGCGGCGAAGGCATTATCTCCAGCGGCTCGGAAGCATTCGAAAATATCTCGGGTTTCTTTTTCGAGGAAAGCACCTACGATATTTCTCCAGATACGACACTTCAAGGGGGCGGCAGACCCCGGATCCACAAAATAGACTGCAGGTACGAACTGATTGTTGATTTTTAGACTGCTTTTATATCATATTTCCCTACATGAGAAAGATTTCCTCGCCGTTAACCAGTTTATTATTTGTAACTTCTTGACCAGTGATGAAAAACCAGGTTACTTATAACATATACCGCGGCTTTCACAGTTTTTCGCCCATTCCCGCGCTTCTGAGTCTACTGCTTCTGATTCTCAGCTCCGAAGCTACCGCGCAGAGTTTCTGGCGCAAGAATGACCGTAATACCTTTATCCGCAACGTCCAGTTCAATTTCAACATCCCCAGCGCCCGGGCGGTAGGACTGGGAGGCGCTTTCGTGGCAATCGCCGATGACGCCACCGCAGGGATGGCCAACCCTGCCGGGCTCACCATATTGACAAAGCCTGAAATTTCCGTTCATTATAAGATAAGCCGTTTCAGCCATAGCGAGTTTGCCGGTATTGAAGACGACCCGGATTTGCGTAAAAAATTCACCAATGATGTAGGTAGCCAGAGCTATCTGTCGCTGGTTTACCCTTACGGAAAATTTTCTCTTTCGCTCTACCGCCAGGAGCTGATTAATTTCGAGAGCTCTTACGAGGGCGAAGGTTTCGGCTCGATCTTCGAAAATCCGTATCTCGACCCGGCAGAATTCGCTCTCGGCAATAAAACCAGGAGCGATATCGAGGTCAAGAACTGGGGGGTGGCCTTTGCCTACAAACCTACGCGCTATCTCTCAATCGGGGTTTCGAACATAGTTTCGACCCTCGAATTCAGGTTCTTTGAACACCTTTTCCAGAGGCAGCCTCAAGCTCAAAGGCCGATAGAAGTATTCAGCGTTGACAATAACAGCAGTGATACTAAATACAGTATCAACCTCGGGCTTAAATTCGAGCCGAATCCTGATTTCAGTTTCGGCGCGGTATTCCGCAGCGGCCCCAGGTTCGATATTGTCAATACCATCAAGGATATTGACGAAAGCTCCGGCAGAACGGTAATCCGCCAGGCCAACCAGGACCTGGTATTCAAGGTACCGGACGTTTACAGCTTAGGCGCAGCTTACCGTCCGCTGGATAATCTGACTCTTTCGCTGGACCTGGTACGCGTCCAATATTCCGACCTGATCGACAGCTTCGACCGGAATCTGAACGATGACGATGAGGGAGTTCCCATACCTGAATTCCCCTACTCCATGTATGTCGACGGCGACGGGGTCGAGGATCTGGTTCTGGAAGACGTCACAGAGATTCATTTTGGAATCGAATACTACCTGATGACCAAAGAATGGGCGATTCCGCTGCGGGCCGGTTTTTACACCGACCCCTCCCATGCTGTCTATACCACGGTCGAAAACGAGGCGCTGAAACGGCTTTTCCCGCGCGGCCGCGATGAGGTCCACTGGACATTCGGCTTCGGGTTCGTCCTTCAGAACAAAATTCAACTCGATGCGGCAGTGAATTTTTCCCGCAGTGTTTCCGAGTTCCTCCTTTCAGCGGTTTTCCGTTTCTAGGATAGATGGAATGTCTGAAGTAATTCAAAAAGTTTCGATGCAACTCGCCCTGGTCATGATTTTCAGCCTGGCTCTGGCAGTACCCGGACTTGAGGGCCAGGACACCTGGTATTCCCGCTATGAACTCGCCCGGGAGAAAATCAGCGCCAGCCGCTGGGAAGAGGCTGTGGCTCACCTGGAGCGGGCTATCGAACTCAAATCCGCGCCGGAGCTGGATGCCAGGACTTACGGTGTGTGGCGCAAGGACTACCTCCCTTACTATCACCTGGGACTCGCCCATTTTAACCTGGGCCATGACCAGACAGCGTTGAAATATTTCAAACGCTCGCTGGCCGAGGTGCGATCACCGGTAGCCCGGAGCAACTCGAACTGCTCCGCAACTACCAGAGCGCAATCGAAGCCAAGGCCGGTACCGCAGATGACATACACACTATAGATCTGATGATCGCCGCTGAGTTGCAAAAGGGAATCGAACTCGAAGAACAGGGCAGCTTGCAGGAGGCTCTGGTCAAGTTCGAAAGCGTGCTCACGCTCGATCCCGGGCATGAAGTGGCGGGCGAACACCTGGCCAGAATAAAAGTGGAGATAAAGCGCAGGGAAGACCTGGCTGAGAAAAATGCTAAAATCCAAGACCGGCTGGCCCAGGGCAAATCATATCTCGAGCAAAAAAACTATATAGATGCGCTGACAAGCTTCCAGAAAGCACTCGCACTCGACCC
>JAUVUV010000161.1 GCA_030604975.1 Candidatus Glassiibacteriota bacterium
CACAGCCATTTCGAATCCGCCAATGACACGACCTTAATACCCCCCTTTGGCAAAGGGGGGTCAGGGGGGATTTAAGATAGCAACACTTCAATACTTGGAAAAATATTCTCTTTATTGTTTATCTATTTACAGGACAGGACACTAATTGCTGTTGAATGCTGAAAGAAAAATTAAGGACTCTATCCTTTTCAGCCTTAGTCTGCTGATAATGGGAATTGCCGTCTTGTCGGCGGAAGCGATAGAAGGAACAACTCTGGAGAATAAATTTCGCCAGGCCAACGAGTTCTACAGCCAGGGAGAGTACGAAAAGGCAATCGGCCGGTATGAGGAGCTACTCGGCATTGTCGGGCCGAGCGCTGATCTCTACTATAATCTCGGGTGTGCCGCACTCAAGGCAGGCCGCCTGGGCGGTGCAGTGGTTAATTTCCATCGTGCTGCACGCCTCCGACCACGGGACGAGGATATAAAGGCCAACCTCAAGTTTGTCGAGGCGTTAACAAAGTCCGAAAGCGAGGAGGAAATCGGGGAGGAAAACCTGTTATTCAGTTTCCTGATCCGCTGGCTGTTTCTGCTGACCGAAACCGAACTTGCTGTAATGCAGCTTGTTTTCCTGTTTATTTTTACCGCTGGCGCGACATTTCTGGCAATTGGCCTGTCAGGTACCTTGCGAAAAACAGCCCTTGCCGCTGCCGGGGCCGGTCTTGTTTTTCTCCTGTTAAACAGCGTCGTGTTAGGAATTCATATTTACCGGAACAATTTTGTTCGCGAGGCAGTGGTGGTCGAGGCCAATGCAGAGGCACGCAGCGGCCCGGGCGAGGACAACACCAGAGTGCTCTTACTGCCCGAGGGAACGCTTCTCCGCGTACGCCAGGAACGGAGCGGATGGGTACTGGTCAGCCTGCCGAGTGGTCGCAGTGGATGGCTTAATGGAGATAAGCTGGAAGAAATCTGGGGAGGAGGAATAAACTAAATGGGTTTTAATCTGTCCGGCCTGGTGCGGAGGGCCTTTTCCTGAAAATTCCAGATGGCTTGTTGAAACTTCTCGCTATCCTGAAACCTACAGTACTCAGCCTGTATTCCGGCTTTGCCCTATGGCGATAGGTTGAGCGGCATCCGACCGCTGGGTAATGCCAGCCCCCTCCCCGTAATACTCTGGAATAACCCCAGTTAGGGCCTCTAGGATTTTCTTTTGTGCAGTTCTTGTAATTGCCTTGCCAATCGTTGCACCATTCCCAGACATTACCGTGCATGTCGAATAAACCCCAGGCATTCGGGTCTTTCTGCCCCACTGAGTGTGTGGTACCCTCGCTGTTTGTACGATACCAGCTCGCCCGGTCCAGGCTGCCTTCCTCGTTTCCTGTGTAATATTTCGTGTTTGCACCTGCCCGGCAGGCGTATTCCCATTCGGCCTCGGTCGGCAGCCTGAAACCGTTTCTGGAGAATATGCAAGTCCGGTTGCGAATGTCGTAACAGGGCATCAGCCCGGCCAGCTCACTCAGCTTGTTGCAGAAAGCCGCAGCATCGAACCAGCTCACCTGATCCACAGGACGGCTGTCGTCACCTTTCATCAATGATGGGTTATATCCCGTCAATTTCTCAAACTGCGCCTGGGTTATCTCACAGACACTCAACTGGAAGCTGTCCAGCCTGACCTCGCGCACCGGTCTGGAATGACTGAACCAGTCGTGATCTGTATCCTTGGTGCCCATCAGAAAGGTGCCGGCGGGGATAGTGATCAGCTTGATTCCCTGGATGATCTCGGTTCGGAGATCAGCTGGATAAGCTTTAGAGATATTGAAGGCTAGGAGAATATAAACCAGCAGAATCAGCGAAACCGGTGACTTGCAGCTAAAGGCGCGATTAGTCATATCGTTTCCCGATCAATAAAACAGCAGAACAACCGTAATTGTTATTATCTCCCTTTTTTGGTAATCTCCCCTGAGATTAGAAGATCACTCTAAAACCATATTGAATTATTTATACAGTGAGTAGTGAATGTCAAGAGAAACCTATAAAAAATAACTTCCATGTTTGTTCGACTGACCTGACCCGTGGTTATGGAAGGTGAACATGAAGTGCTGACCGGTTAGAAAAAAAACAAGATATTACACCATCGAATTATATACCATTAAACCTGGATTTCTTACTAATAGAAGCCTGTCTGAAGGCACCTCAAGAGCCAAATATTTGAAGAATTGAGCAAAGTATATTACTTTTGTAAAAAGCAATTAAAGTGTTTCTCTCTTTGCAGGAGCATGTTAGTTTGGTGAGATTCATTCAGTCTGTAATTAACCTGTACAGGATCTGACACCATTTCCAAAGAAGAAGTTTTAAGCCAATTATCCGATGAAAAGCTGGTTCAGCAATTTATTGACGGTAGGGAACGGGCGCTTGACGAATTAATGAAGCGGTACGGACGTCGCATTATTAATTACGTCTACCGGATTATCGGAGATCGCGACCGCGCTGAGGACCTGCTCCAGGATACTTTCATTCGGGTTTATCGGAATATACATCGTTTTGACCAGAGCCGAAAATTTTCCACGTGGCTGTACACAATCGCTACAAACCTGGCCAAGAACGAACTGCGCAATACCAGACGCAGCCCGTTGCTCTATTTCCAGGACTTTTTTTTCCGCAAGGACGATCGGCAGATGTTCGAGGCTGCTGACTCGGTGGGACGGCCGGACGACAACCTTTACCGCAAGCAGCTCGCTGAGCTGGTGGCCAAGGCCGTGGAGAAATTGCCCGAGCGGCATAAACTGATATTCACCCTGCGGGAGACCGAGGGTAAAAGCTATGAAGAGATTTCAGAGATTCTAGGGTGTAACATTGGTACGGTGAAAAGCCGTTTAAACCGTGCAAGGGCCCGTTTTGCGCAAATTATCGAACCCTATTTGAAATAGAATAATTCGCAGACAAACTTTTTTTAACCTGATCCCGGGGGAGCGGATGTCGTTTCCAGTACATCGTGGCCGAAGACTCAGGCGCACCGAGGCAGTAAGAGCAATGGTAAGGGAGACAGAGCTTAATCCACGCGATTTTGTTTCCCCTTTTTTCGTGGTGCACGGCAGAAAAGTCAGGCGGGAAATCAGCCTGATGCCCGGAAACTACCAGCTTTCAATCGATGAGCTCCTTAAAGAAGCAGCCGAGACTTATCGGCTCGGTATTCCGGCGGTCATTCTTTTCGGAATACCGGATAAAAAAGACTCCGTGGGAAGCGCCGGCCACATAGAAAAGGGAATCCTTCAGCAGGCAATCAGGCAGTTGAAAAAACAACTGCCGGAGTTATATGTGATCACCGATGTCTGCCTCTGCGAGTACACCGACCACGGGCATTGCGGCAAGATCGTGGACGGCGAGGTGGATAATGACGCCACTCTCCAACTTCTGGTGAAACAGGCACTCAGCCATGCACAAGCCGGAGTGGACATGGTCGCACCGTCGGACATGATGGACGGACGGGTGGGAGCTATCCGTACCGGCTTGGATGAAAACGGCTTCGGCCAGGTGCCGATCATGAGCTATGCGGCCAAGTATGCCAGCGCATTTTATGGTCCATTCCGGGAAGCCGCCGAAAGCGCCCCTGCATTCGGCGACCGTAAGAGCTACCAGATGGACCCGCCAAATATCCGTGAGGCGATGCGCGAAGTGGCCCTTGATATCGAGGAGGGCGCCGATATCGTGATGGTCAAGCCTGCACTGGCCTACCTGGATGTGATCCGAAGCGTCAGGGAGAGTTTCGACGTGCCGGTGGCCGCATATAACGTGAGCGGCGAGTTCTCTATGGTCAAAGCCGCCGAAAAGCTGGGCTGGATCGACGGGCCGCGCACGATGATGGAAATCCTGACCTCGATCAAACGCGCCGGTGCTGATATTATTATCACCTATTTTGCCCGGGATGCGGCGAGACTGCTCAAGGAGGAATGGGTTTGACCAGCCTGGACGCTATCGACAAGCGCATCCTGGGAGCCATACAGAGCGGTTTCCC
The DNA here is from genome assembly GCA_030604975.1 of Candidatus Glassiibacteriota bacterium. GTDB lineage: Bacteria > Gemmatimonadota > Glassbacteria > GWA2-58-10 > GWA2-58-10 > JAUVUV01. Next base: position 3,992 of record JAUVUV010000161.1, read on the forward strand.
GGTTTGTGAAAGGCCGTTTTTAAAAGTTGCCGAAAGTATTGGCATAAGTGAAGACACGCTGATCAAGAGGATCAAGACGCTCAAGAAGAACAGGATCATCCGTCGATTCGGGGCAGTGTTCGATTCCCGTAAATTGGGCTATGTCAGCACCCTGGTTGCAGTGCGTATCCCGGACGCCGAGCGTATTCCTGTTGTTGCCGCTGAGATCAACGGCTTTAGTGAAGTCACCCACAACTATGAGCGAGAAAACCGTTTTAATCTCTGGTTTACACTAATCGCAGAAACTAGGGAGCGAATCGAGGAGATTATTGGCCGGGTGGAGTCGCTGCCGGAGGTTGAGCAGGTGCATGACCTGCCGGCTGATGAAGTGTATAAGATAAGGGTTGATTTCAGACCCCCGCAATAAGTCAGGCGAGAGGAGAACTTTCGTGGCCGGTAATACCACGCTGAGCCTTACAGATAAAAAACTGATACGTATCCTTCAGGAAAACCTTCCTCTGTGTTCTGAACCCTATCGCGAGATTGCAGAAAGGTTGGGTATGGAGCATACAGAGGTGATCGAGAAAGTCGGCAGGTGGGTTGAGAAGGGAGTGATCAGGCGTTTCGGGGCCACTCTGTACCACCAGGTAGTGGGCTATAAGGCCAACTGCATGGTGGTCTGGAAAGTGGACGATCCGGAGCTTTCCAGGCAGAAGGGCGAGATTCTGGCCGGTTTTCCACAGGTTACTCACTGCTATCGCAGACCGCCGTTTGAGAACTGGCCTTACACCCTTTACACGATGATTCACGGTTACTCGACCGGGGAAATCGATAAAATCGTGTCGGAAATGTCCTCAGCCTCAGGGCTTACAGATTACTGCAAGCTCAACAGCGTAAAAGAGTGGAAAAAAACCTCGATGAAATATTTCAGCGAAAAGGAGGGCGATTAATGGGTGAACGCTCCCGCAAGCTTTTCGAGCAGGCCTGTAAGGTAATCCCGGCCGGAGTCAATTCACCGGTGCGTGCTTTCAGATCGGTCGGGGATTCGGGGCCGTTTTTCGTGGAACGGGGCGAGGGAGCCTATCTTTATGATGTGGACGGCAACCGCTATCTCGACTATGTCTGCTCCTGGGGCCCGCTGATTTTCGGCCACAACCCGCCGGGCCTGGCACCGGTGCTGGAGCAGGCGATAGGCAAGGGTACGAGCTATGGGGCAGCGACAGGCCAGGAAGTCGAAATGGCTGAGCTGATTGTGAAGATGGTGCCCTCGATCGAAATGGTGCGCCTTGTCAACAGCGGCACTGAGGCCACAATGAGTGCGGTGCGACTTGCGCGCGGGTTCACCGGGCGCAGCAGGATTGTCAAGTGTGAAGGCTGCTACCACGGCCACAGCGACGGATTTCTGGTCAAAGCAGGTTCGGGCGGAGCGACTTTCGGTGTGCCGGACAGCGCCGGGGTGCCACCGGAGTTGTCCGCCCTGACAATAAATGTACCCTTTAACGACCTGGAGGCTCTTGAGGCGGTTTTTCGCCAGGCAGGGAAAGATATCGCAGCCGTGATTCTTGAGCCGGTGGCCGGTAACATGGGGGTGGTTCCTCCGAGTGACAGTTATCTGGCGGGTGTCCGCGAGATGACCCGAAAGGCCGGGGTACTTCTTATATTTGACGAGGTGATAACCGGTTTTCGCCTGGCCGCAGGGGGGGCACAGGAGCGTTTCGGCGTGATCCCCGATCTCACCTGCCTCGGAAAGATCATCGGTGGCGGATTTCCGGTGGGCGCTTTCGGCGGCAGGCGCGAGATAATGGAACACCTCTCGCCG
>JAUVUV010000407.1 GCA_030604975.1 Candidatus Glassiibacteriota bacterium
CGGCGGTGCGACTTGTAGACGCCCAGCCCGGTGCGCTTTCGCACAACGGAGCGCATGTCCTGCGCCCGCCGCCCCCCCACCCCCCCAAGCCCCGAGGAAACATAACATCTTACTAATTTATGAATAATCCGGCTTAACTTATCTTTCTTAAACCCTGGATCGGATGAGATATGATAAACCGCACATCATTTATTGCGCTGTCGCTGGCCATTCTGACAGTGATCGGCTGCGGCACTGAAAAAGGTGTAAAAACGCTCGTTCTGGATGATTTCGAAAGCGAGGAATCTCTCGTTCGCTGGACAGGTCCGCTGTCTATTTCCGGCGAATACCCTGCCCACGGCAAGAGCGGGGTTAAAATCGATTTGAACGACAGGCGCACCCGCACCCTCCAGACCGAGGCTATTCCCCGCGACTGGAGCGGATACGAGCTGTTGAAATTCGACATCTACAATCCCAGCGGACGGATTCAGTCCGGTTTGATCCAGATTTTCGATGAGTTGGGCACAGATGAAGAGGCTCAGTGGAAAGGCCAGTCGTACCGGGGACGCAAGATTTTTATGATAAAGGGCTGGAATCACTATGAGTTACTGCTGGCCAAAGCGAATGTCGAAGAGGGCAACCGTCCGCTTGCTTTGGACAAAATCCGTAAATTCCGCCTGGATTTCGGACGTATTTATGGAGGCGTGCTTTACCTGGATAACATCCGGCTGGTTTCCGGCGAGGAAAGTGCGGAAACCGCATCACTGGTTGATCCATGGGACTGCCGGGTGGTGATAGACGACCGCTATGTGTACCCCTCGCTTGCCGGCCCGGAAGATAAAATCGAACCGGATCCCGAAATATCAACTCTTAGAGCACGGGCAAAAGAAAATGTGGCCCATCTCAAAGACAAGGTCAAAGCCGCTGAGGCCAGGGGATCCCAGACTCTCTATTGGAGAATCCCTTTGGAAACTGCACGAGTGGGCCTCGAGGTGAGAAGCAAGCTGGTCTGGTTCCAGAATGAAGAGGAAGAAAGAAAGATCCTCGAACACGTGATAGCCTCCTGCGCGGAAGCCGCAGATGAAATAGACCGCCTGAAAGACCTATACGTGCCTCCTCTGCCCAAACTGAAAGGCTTAAAACAATCGGATGGCTTTTTCCGCTACGAGAACGGCGACCCGGTGATCTTTCTGGCAATGCACTCGATCAACAGGGGCGCGCTGCTGGATTATTTCGGCCCGTACGACCACGTACGAGAGACCTATACTGTGGGTGGCGGCTCCAGGGGCGATATCGAAACTTCACCGGTCTACGAGGCTTATCACAAGTATCCGGACACACACCGGGTGGGCTGGGACGGCTGGTGCGGCCACCTGATCAAGGACAGGTGGTCCATGGGCGGCAGGAAAGAGAACGTAGTGATCTGCCTGGAAAGTCCGCATATCCGCCAGGCCGTGCTCGAGTACATGAAACAACGCTACGAGCGCTGGAAGAAAATGCCGAACCTGATGTACAATATCATGGCCTACGAACTGATGTATATCTGCTACTGCGACAGGAGCCAGCATATGTTCCGCGACTGGCTGAAAGACAAATACGACTCTATCGAGAAGGTCAACAGTATCTGGGATACCGCATACGGGGATTTTGCAGAACTGACAGCCCCGCCCACCAGAAACGCAGCGCCTGTGCCGGATGTGAACCGTGCTGCGTGGTACGACTGGGCCTGTTTCAACACCCGCCGCTTCACCGACTATCTCAAGTGGGTCAAGAGCGAGATACGCAAGCTCGATGCGGATATCCCGATCAATGCCGGCGGCACCTCCAGCATGCTCAGCTCCGCCAACAGTACCACCGGAATAGACGAAGAAATGATAATCAACGAGGTTGATGATGCGATTCTCAACGAGTCCGGGCATTCGTACATTTTCTCAGACCTTTTGCTAAGCCTGAGCCAGAAGAAAAAGGCAATGGTCGAACCGGAAATGGGCGGCGGCGTGCACGGGCTCCTGCTGCATTTTGTTCACGGCAAGTCGACAATCGCCAAATGGCTGTGGAGAGAGCAAAACAGCCGTGAATTCCCCATGTTCGCAGCGTCATCGGTTCCAATCAGCTGGAACATACCGCTTCCCGAGGTGGCCGAGGTACTGAAAGTCGCCCTGGATGTACGGCGTCTGAACCGCGAAATTGAGGAATTTACAAAGCCCGACCCGGAAGTGGCTATTTTCTATTCCAAGAGCAGTATCGTACAAGTCCCGCCACACCTTCACCGGGCGGGCCGTACCCCTTACCTCGAGGCGGTCTTTTCCACCTGGGAGGGTTCGCGGTTTCTCGGCTGCCGGGTCGGCTTTGTCAGCGAAAAGCAGATTCTTGCCGGCAAGCTCTCCCGGTTGAAACTGCTGATCGTGCCTGCGGTCAAATACAGCAGGCCTGAGGTCACGGATAAGATTATCAAATATGTCGAAACCGGAGGCACGGCTGTTGTGGTTCCCGAATCCTTCCTGTTCGATCAATACGCCCGCGAGAACAACCGAGTGGCGGACCTGGGTCTGAAAATAACCGGTGTCACCCTGCCACCTGTGCTGGGTGAAGGCGAAATGGTGCAGAACTACGACCAGAGCATCACGCAGACTATCGTATTCGGGGATGTCAGACAGGATATAGTAACTGAAGATAGGGACATTTTCAGGAATAAGCGGGTTCGTTTGCGTTCGAACGGCCTGATCCAGACTATCGATCCCGGCAAGAACACGGTGCTCGCCCGTTTCTCCGACAGCCGCCCGGCGATAGTGCTGGTCAGCAAAGGCCGAGGGTGCCTGTATTACATGGCAGCACCGCTTGAGGCGACTGATTACCACAAGCTGCTCGCCCCCCTGGCCTACAAGCTCCAGCTGCGGCGGCCGCTGGTCGGCGTGGATGCATCAGGAAAGCTGGTCACCGGCGCAGAGGTGCGTGCCGTGGAGCGCAAGAACGACTATCTGATGTATGCCAGCAACTTTGGCTCGTCACCAGTGGAATTCACAATCAAAGGAAAGGAAGAGATCGGCCCTGTGGAGGACCTTCGCAGCCTAAGAATGGTTCAGGGCGGGCATGTGAGGCTCGCACCCTGGCAGGAGACGATTTTCAGGGTGGGGAAAG
>JAUVUV010000542.1 GCA_030604975.1 Candidatus Glassiibacteriota bacterium
GAATTTGTTCTGCGGCGAGCCTTGAGCGCGGCAGTCCCTCAGGCCCTTGCCGCACGAATCGAGCCTGTTATGCTCGTTTTCGACCGCATCGAGAATTTCCTGGCCCAGGCTGCAGACCGCACGAAGTACGATTTCTTTTTCCGCCGGTCTGTGTTTACTGCAACCGTGCTTATCATCACATTCAACCTGATCCTGGAAACCCTTCTGCAAAATCCGGCTCTGGAAGATAATTTTCCACTGTCGGAGAACAAACTTCTCAATATCTCTCCTCATACTATGGTCGTACTCAATGCAGTTCCCAGGACCAGCCTATCGCAAAAAAGGGTCAAGGTGCCGATAATCAAGGAAGTAAGCTTTGTCATTGAGGAAATAGACATCCCGGAGCCCGAGTTCGGCTCGCTCGAGATTGGTCCTGAACGGCCGGTGCCTGAAGGTGGGACTGGTATCGGCTCAGGCAGGCTGCCTTACCGCCGGCCTGAGCTGGTAATGCTCGTTCCTCCGGTTTACCCAAGAGATGCAGAGAAAAAGGGATTCGAGGGTACGGTGGATCTGCGCATCCTGGTTACCGAGAAAGGGACGGTAGGTGAAGTGGAAATCGCCCAGAGCAGCGGATTTCCCTCCATGGACAAAGCTGCGGTCAGGGCTGCAAAAAGAACCCGCTTCCGCCCGGCGATCAAAGACGGCCGGCGGGTGTCTATGTGGATTAACTATCCGATCCAGTTTGCACTTGCAAAAAGAAGAAAATGAAGCTATATTATTAATACAACAAAATCTTTCCTGATCCTATCTTTCCCGGCATTTCCCCCTATCTCCCCGCCAGTTTGCCGGTACATCCCGGGTCTGCCTGAAATGGCACGGGTGTCCTGACCAAGGAGCCGGTATTGCAAAATTCCAACTTTAAGATATCAGCACCGATTGGTTATTTACCTTGTAAAACTTTATATATTATGAAATTAGCAATTAATGCCATTGCCAATCTTCGCCGATTCTCAATTTTTTTTAATATAATACCAAAATTTTCAGGATATTTTTGAATTTTTCTTGACAACCAGGCCCTTTATACTGTTCAATTTATTATTAACCTCGATGAACGGATGATTTGCCATAGCCTTATCTCCGATCACGCTGAAAACTTTTTAACGAAAACAATCAATCCGATACAGGAATTAATTATCCAGGAGAAGCGGAAATGAAACTCAAAAGACTTCTGAGCTTATCGATCACTTTTCTGGTATTGTCTCTGGCTGTGAATGCTTCCGTTTTGCTGGGACAGGAAACAGTCAAATTCGGCGGCCAGGTTATAAAAAACTCGGATGGCATTCTAGAGGTTGGATTCACTGATCCGGAAGGACGGCCAACTTCAATCCAGATCCTGACGGATGACAGCACTAAAGTATTCGGCAAAGACGGCAGCACCCGCATAAAGCTGTCCGATATTCCGGAAAAGCATTTCGTACATGGCGCCGCGGTTCTTAAAGACAGGTCTTTATTGGCTACCGAAATCTATTATGACGGTGAGAACC
>JAUVUV010000152.1 GCA_030604975.1 Candidatus Glassiibacteriota bacterium
GCTTTCAAGAAAGCGCTGCTTGAAAATTGGGGCAAAGAAATATTCGAGGAGATACGGAAAGAGACCGGAGAGATAGAAAAGGAAATTAACAAGGAAATTTACGGAGATGAACAGGTAGAAGAGCTAAGAGAGGCGGAAAAAGGGGAGGAACCCGGCAAAGAGGTTGAAGAAGAGGCAGAGGAAAAGGAAAAGGAAAAAGAGGAAAAGATAGACCTCAAGCTCGTGAAAGATCCGGAAAAGAGAGCCGAACTGCTGGCCAAGAGATTGAAAAACATGTCGGATCCGGCCAAGATAAAGCCGCTGAAAGAGTTAGCTTATACCGGAAGTATGGAAACGCTTAAATATATTCTTCCTCTCTCGCAGTACACCAGCGATTTTCTGCGCGACATGGCCCGCAATGCGGTGATAAAAATCATTCTTCGCCTTCTGCGGGAAGACGAGGGAAAAGCCCTGCTCGGGCTTCAGCAAAGAAAGAAGCTGATCGATTTTGTTATCGGGCTGGAGAGTAAATATGCCTACTTGAAAGAGATGGAACTGACAGATCCCAAGACAACGAAAAAAGTACTGGATATCCTGATCCGCGAGGATAAGGATTTTACTGCTAAAGTTCTTTCCGAGATAATCATGGATGAGGATGAAAAGGTGAGAGCCACGGCGGTCAAGCTGATCGCTGAAATGCTTGATCAGAAAGAGACCAGCCTGCTGGTGAAAATGCTTTCCGACCATGATCCGAGGGTGCGGGCGAACGTGATCGAATCGCTCGAGGCTGTAGGCAACCGCAACGTGCTCGGTATCCTGATGAAATACAAGTTCGACAGGGACAACCGGGCGCGGGCCAATGCGCTCAAGGCAATCTGGAATTTCGGCAACAAGGAAATCACCGATTCACTGGAGGACATGCTCCTGTCCCCTGATCCCAAGATGAGGGCCAGCGGACTCTGGGTGATCGGCGAGATCGGCCATGGCCAGCCGAATATCAAGAACCTGCTTAAAGTGGCGAAGAATGATAAGAATGAGATGGTCCAGGATAACCTCAGAAAAGCGCTGACCAAGATTACCAAACGCGAGCAGGGACTTGTCGTGCTTGTAGCAGATGACGACACGGAGTTCTGCAAGAATATCTGCCTCCAGCTCAAGAGAGACGGTTTCCGGGTAAATGCCGCGGTCAACGGTAAAGCGGCTCTGGCCAAGATAGAAGAACAGCCTCCGGATATTGTGCTGATGAACCTCAGGATGCCTGTGATGAACGGCCTTGAAGCGCTGAAAGCAATCAGAGCGAACGAGGATACAAAAGATCTGCCGGTGATTGTGATGAGCGATTTCAGCTCGAGCGTGCTGCTCAAGCAGGTAAGCAAATTCGGCGCGAACGACTACTTGCTAAAACCCTGTTCCTACGAGCAGGTTAAAAGTACGCTGATGAGCCATTTATAACCGGATAAGTTTTTAATCCAGCCTTTGCGCCGGAACCGGCCCGGCGAACTCTCCCTCCATCGCCTGCGGCAAGATCCACACATTTCCCTTTTTATCATAAGAAATGTCGTATTTGCTGTTCGATCTCATCGCCGGATCATTTCGCGTTTTCAGTCGCTCACCGCCGCTTCAAGCAGCGTCACTCCCGGCCTTTCGGTATCCAGGCGCGCTTTTACGCCCAGCGGCAGGGTGATTTTTTCAGGCTCGTGGCCGAGGGGGCTGCCGTAAATCACCGGTATGCCGAGATGGCCGAGCCGGTCTTTCAATACCTGAGAAAGGTTGAACGTGCGGCGCATCCTCCCGCTGGATTCGCAGTTGACACAATGACCGACGATTATTCCGGCGGCCTGGTGAAATTTTCCGGCCAGGGCCAGCTGGCTAAGCATCCGGTCTATCCGGTAAGGCTCCTCATCCACGTCCTCAAAGAACAATAATCTGCCTCTTGTATCGATCTCGAATGGCGTACCAAGTAGACTGGTAATAATGCTCAGGTTTCCCCCCACAAGGCGCCCCTCGGCTGTACCATGGCCAGCCAGGACACGCAGACGCCTCCGGGTTCCGGGAGGAGAACCGGGCAGTTTAAGCTCGTTGGATGTTTTGAAAGTTACCGCTTTGAGCCATCTCGTTTTAAAGGGGCTGGGGGAGCGGCCCAGGTCGTAGCCTGCCAGCGGACCCCAGAAAGTCACCATCCCTGTGCGGGAGTGAATTGCCGTGAGAACGGCGGTCAGGTCGCTGTGGCCGACCAGAACCTTGGGGTTGGAGCCGATCAGTTTCCAGTCGAGCAGTTCAAGAAGGCGGCCGCTGCCGTATCCACCGCGAAGGGCGAATATCCCGCGCACTTCAGGCTTGGCGAACATCCAGTGGAGATCTGCAGTGCGCTCGGTGTCACTGCCCGCGAGAAAGCCTGTCCTTCGGCGGATATTTTTCCCGTGCAAAACATTGAACCCGAGACCGCGCAGAAATTTCTCAGCCCGGGCAATGTCACGGAAATCCAGCGGTGGGCTAGCCGGAGTGACCAGGCCGACCGTGTCTCCGGGCTTCAGCCTCAGGGGCTTAATAAGAGGTTTATCCATAATGGATCATGATCATTGAATGAAAATGATCAGTAAGCAAGAGGGCAATATTTTACTTGGAAATAAGTTAACGTTTGGATGTGCATAGTATAAGGTGTAATTACTGTAAACTCAATAAAGAGGTAGATAAAGGCGGAAAAAAAAGTGCTAATGGCGTTAAACAGAACGATCTCGGGCTAGTTGGAATCAGCTTCCGGTGTTGCAGAAGACTGTGGAGTTGAAGTGGGTGTTTGTTTTTTGAGCTTTTCCTCCAGGCTTCCTTTTTCTTTTTCCGCTTTCTCGAGTTGGGCTTTCAATTCGGCCTTTTCCTCTTTCAGCTTTTCATTTTCTTCCAACTTTTCCAGGGAACTCAGGGTGGTCCTTTTAAGTTTCTGGCTCATACATTCCAGGATCAGGAAAAGTTCGAGAGGCGCTTTGCGCAGCATTTCATCCATCTGCTTTTTACTGAACACCACCGCTTCGCCATCCTCAAGCGCCCGCACGGTAAAAAAACGCTTGCCCTCTTCGAACATGCTGATTTCGCCGATCACCTCGTTTGTGCCGAGCGTATCGATTTCCACCTCTTTGCCTCCCACGGTCTTGAATACTTTGACCGTGCCATCTTTGAGAAGAAAGAGGCTCATCGCCTCGGCGTTCTCTCTGAAAAGGACCTGGTCTTTTTTGAATTTTTTCGGCAGCAGGTTAAGGTCCACTGCAGCCTCGACCGATTCGGCCATCTGGTCGTAGGTAAGCTTTTTTCCCCCCTCCTTAACCGCATCTAACTTGATCGCCTTGGGCAAGTTGTGCAGGTCTCCTCCGGCCCTGGAGATAATGTCGTTGGTTTCGCGCAGGCGCTTGGCCAGCCTATTGATCAGATTGAATATTCCGGGCGAAGTCTGCTGAAGGTAGTTATCGAAGCCTTTCCGGTCGAGGATAATAATTTCGCTCTCCTCGATCGCTCTCACACTTGCGGTCCGGCGTGTGAAACGGTCGTCGATCAGGCTCATCTCACCGAAAACCTCATTCGGTCCCAGGGTAGCGAGCTGCACCGGGCCGCCCGGACTGTTTTTGAAAACCTCGACTTTGCCAGAGCCCACTATGTAGAGCGATTTGCCGACAGTGCCCTCGGCGATAATCGCCTCTCCCCTACTGAATTTTTTCAGCACACCAGGCATGTCAAGTCTCAGGAACTAGTGGGTTGTTCAATAAAAACAGAGTTGAAAAAAACTACGATCAGGCAGAAATCAGTTTTCTACAACGTTGAAAGCAATCACCCAGCCGCGTATGTCCAATTGCTGGCTGAAAACGTTATACCAGGCACCTTCCTTTTTCAGAACAGTAAGCTGCGTACCTGCGTCAAGATAGGTTACCACCTCGCTGGAGGGGCTTTTTTCCGTATAGAGAGGGGTCGTGTCATCAGTAACAGTGACTGAATATTCCGAACCGCCGGTCTTGGCCAGGACCCACCCCTGAATCTGTTTATCCGGGGCAAAAACCTCGATCCACAGCCCCCTTGACGAGATAATAAACAGCTTGTCATCCGGCTGGAGGGTGTCGATTGCCGGAAAGCGTTCATCACGGTCCGGGTAAAGCGGGCTTTCGCTTTCCAGGGTGTATTCTTTAAGGTTGGCGGTAAGATCGCGTTTTTCGATCACGGTGCTATCGCGAGGTAAGTCCGAGGCCAACATCTGGCGGTTCTGCTGAATCCGCCTGTTGGCGTTTTTCAGAAAGAGAATAAACTGGTCCGCGTCCTTGCTGTCGAAATACAGGCCATTTCCGGCTTCTGCCATGCAGTTGAGGTTTTCATAACCGCTCGGGCTGGTTTCCACCCCGAGCGTGCTGACCGAGACACCGCGGCTTGAGCTGACAAGCTGCTTCACCGCAACACAGGGGCTGCCCCCGCATGATTCGTCGCCATCAGAGACAACCACGATAAAGCTGATCTCTTCCTTCTCCTCGGGAAAATCGCCTTTCAGCGCGTCGACTGTAAGAGAAAGCGAGCTTTGACCCTTGGCGGTTACGCTGATAACTTTGGTCAGGATCGGGTTCATCGTGATTTCGATATCGCTCAGAGGTACTTCCAGGCTCGTATCATCGCAGTTTTGCTTCCACTTATAGAACTTGGAGCCGAAGACCCGCAAACCGCTTTTCATCGAGCCGACATCATGGCTTTCCACCGCCAGGTTTTTGATAATTGTTTCTACGGTTTTCTTGGCGATATCGATCTTGCGCACCGGGCCGATTATCTTGTTCATGCTCGCCGAGCAGTCGAGGATAAAAATGATATTGATAAATTGCTTGTCGTTGAGCTGCTCCTGATCAAACACCGCACCGAGTGGGGAATGTGCCAGTGCGAGAAAGATCGCAGCCACAAGCGGCAGGGCCGTTCTGGGAAAGCTCTCTGAAGGCAGGCTATGAAAGAATGTTGGCCACGGCTTCTTTTTCATTTTCGTAGAGTTCCGCATACTGGGTCAGGCCCATGATTTTGAAGGTTTTGGAAATCACCGGGGTACAGTTGCAAAACACTACTTTTTCTCCGTCTTCGCGCACTCTTTCGATAAGTTCGATAAGCACTGCAATACCCACACTATTGACTATCGGGGATTTGGCGAGGTTAAGAATAAACCGCTTGATACCTTCATCGAGAAGTTGATAGCATTCCTGGGCGATTTTTTCGCCGCCGGTATTGTTTATGTATCCGTCAGTATTGAGGATGGCATAATTCGGTTCCCGGCGAACTGTCACTTGAAAATTTTCCGCCATTGGCATTACTCCGTGTAAAACTGCATGTGGGAAAACCCTGCAAACCAAGGAAAATTTGATTTTAACATTAATATTTTAACCTGAGGCATGTAATTTCTACAACAAATGTAGAGTGAATAAGGATAATTGTCAAATCACTTTTAGCCGCTTTTAATCAGGGTGACTTGCGTTCCGCTGGGCGAAGAGTTGATTATTACATCATCCATCAGGCTGTGCATGATTTTCAAGCCCCAACCCCTTTTACGCTCGCGCTTGTTTATCTTTTCCCTGATATCCGGCTCCCGCACCGAATCGGGGTTGAAACCCGCACCGGAATCACTGATAGTGATGGTCATTCGCAGGGGTTGGTGGCTGAGCCCGAAAGTTATATATACAATTCGTTCGGCGTTCCTGCCGTGTTCGATTGCGTTGATCACTGCCTCGATCACTGCCAGTTTTATCTCGTCGATACTGTCCCTGTCGAATCCCAGCTCACGAGCAAGTTTTTCCGCCCGCTCGATCACTTGCAGTTCCTGATTGGGCTCCATCGGCACAGTCATTTTTTCGATAGCGTCGAATTTTAGTTTCTCGTTCATTTCCTCATGCCCAGGACTTCATAAAGTTCGA
>JAUVUV010000120.1 GCA_030604975.1 Candidatus Glassiibacteriota bacterium
CATTTTAGTGCCCGAAAGATCCGCACCGGTCATATTAGCATTGCTCAAGTCAGCCTCGTTGAAAAACACATTGGTAATTCTGGCATTTTCCAGGTCCGCGCCCTTGAGGCTGGTTTTAAATATCATTGCACTTTCCAGGTCGACACCCTTGAGATCCGCACCGGAAAGATCCAGCCCGAATAGCCTGGCCCCGGCCAGCGACTCCCCGGCCTGTGCCTTGCTGATTACGTCCTCGGCCTTGAAAAGGGTTTTCCCGAAGTTTTTCAACTCCTCGCTCAGCTTTTTGAAGTCCAGGTTCTCAAAATCTAAATTTTTAAAATCGATCATGATGTAATGTCTCTCACCCCCACGTTCGCCTGCCTAAGCTGCCGCTAGCCCAGCGGGCTGGTATCCTCCCCCTTTTTTTGAAAAGGCACCAACCCTATCTTTACCCCCCTTTTTCAAAGGGGGGAGAGTCAGGGGCTATTGTTTTTTCACCTTCCCCGCCAGCTTCGTCATCTTTACATTGGCACCGTCCAGCTTTGTTGGGTCCAGCACCGCGTCGAGAAACTCGGCACCGTAAAAGTTGGAAGCGCTAAGGTCGGCCTCAGTTAAATCCGCTTTTTCAAAGCTCCCTTCAAACAGATTCATATACATAAGCTTTGCCAGCTTCAGATCCGCTTTCATAAACCTTGTATGCTTCATGTCTGCTGCGCTGAAATCAGCGCTCTGTAGAATGGCCTTTGTAAAATCCGCGCCCTCCATCTTGGAGAGGGAAAAATCGGCATCCTTTAGAACAGCATCATGCCAGATGGATTCAAAACCGTTTGACTCTCTAAATGTGCTTTCAGTAAAATCGCATCCCTCAGACGCCCGGAGCCTGGTCAGATCTGCCTTGTTAAAATTGACTTTCAAGCCTACGGATCCGTCAACAGAAGCATCCTGCAGTTTTGTCTCCCTGAAATCAGCTTCATTTAAAATGCTTTTTGAAAAATCAGCCCCAGAAAAATCGCTTTTTGAAAGTTTTGCACTGGTCAGGTCGGCCTCTGAAAAATTGGCGTCAACTGCTTCAACTTCTTCAAGAACCGCACTTTTCAAATTTGCCTTTTCAAAAATAGCATCGTTTAAGGCTGCTTTATTCAGAACACTTTCGGACAGATCCGCCTCAGTAAAATCTGCTTCTTTCAGGCAGGCCTTTCCCAGATTGGCTTTTGAAAGAGTGGCATTGGTCAGGGTTGCCCCTGTCAGGTCGGCCCCTTGTAAATCAGCCTCTGTAAGATTTGCCCCTGAAAGATTGGACTCGGAAATATCAGATTCGGCCAGGTTCGCAGCCGTCATGTCGGCCTCTGAAGCATCCACGCCGGACATCTTGGCGCCCTGGAGTTTGCATTGGGTCAAATTCGCATTGGCAAGCCTTGAGCCTGTCAGGTTGGCTCCGACCAGGTTCGAGCCTGCAAAATCAGCATGTTCCAAATTTGCTTCAGTGAGTTTTGCATCAGTAAGTCTGGCACCCTTTGAGTATGAACGTGTTAGATTCGCAGATGTTAGATCGACCTTTTCCATGTTTGTGCCCGAAAGATCTGCCCCTTCCAGGTTCGCCTCCCCAAGGCTTGCACCGTTAAGATCAACCCCTTTGAGATTAACATCCAAAAGAACGGCACCGGCAAGGTTTGCTCTCTGTAAAGAAGCACCCGCAAAACTTGCCCGGGTGAAGTCAAGCCCTTGCAAATCAAGATCCGATAGGTCCAGGTCCTTCAGGTCTTCACCTGCAAAAGATTCACCAAGCGCCGCGCGTTCTTCCACGATCTCCCGCGTTAAGACAGTCTCCGGCTCTCTATCCTTTAAAGCAGGCTCATCCTCACCTCCCATTTCAATACCGAGTCGTGTAAAAAGTTTCTCCTGCTGTTTTTTGGCCTCCGCAATGACCGGGGACAGGTCTTCAGGATCGACACCCATCTTCGGCAAAAGAGCCGGCATAGCAACCAGGAGTTTTCCAAGTTGGGGATTTTGATTGAACATCGCCGGATCGATCCCCAAAGCCTTCATGAACCGGGCCTGCTCTGCTTTGGCTTTGGCGCTGACCGGAGGAGGATTGTCTATATCAACACCCATCTGTGAAAAGCTGTCCTTCATCTGGGTTTCAAGCTCGGCCTCTTCCATGGCCCTGACCTTTGCCGGGTCATCTTCAGTCAATTTTCTGATGATCCCGGCCTGCTTCTCTATTGTTTTCTGCCGAACCTCTGGAGGGAGAGCATCCATGTCGATCCCAACTTGGGAAAGAATGACTGCGGTCTGGGCTTCGAATTTCTTTATCAATGCTTCTCTGGCTTTTTCTTTTGCCTCATCTTCAGCCAATTCATCAGGTTCGGCAGGAGGTGCTTCTACGGTCTCAGGCGCTTGCACTTCCTCAGCCTGTTCAGAATCATCGAGTGACTCCGGTTCTTCCGGGGTCATTTCCCACTTTTTTTCATAATCGACCAGCGCTGCCAGAAACTTCTGGCGGCAATGCTCCACTGTTTGTACAGCTTTGTCTACAGGCTCTGACATGATAAAAACGTGCTTGATCTCTTCGTAATCCTCTGAAAGCACATCTATCCATCCACGCCAGGCAAGCACGAGTTTCTCAGTATCCATATCGACCCACAAGGTGTCGAGGTTCAATGGGATTTCATTTAAACGGTCCTCTTCAGATTCTGATTCATTAGAAGTATTTACAAAACATCTGGCTCTCAGACCAGGAAGGTTGGACTTGTATTCGGGTTTGTCCGGGTGCAGGTTTTCAAATGAGAGAGTTTCATCACCCCGGAGATAACCTTCCACCTGCATATCCGGAGCGGCAGCATTAAAGTGGCTCCAGTCGAAATCCTGAGGGAACCAGGGCCAGCGCTCTTCAAGGTATTTCCCTTTATAATTGCCCATTCGGGATGAACGCTGTTCCCACATCTTTCCCAGAGGGCCGAAGCCCGCAGGTTGGGGACGGCTGCGGGGAGATCCCATTATATTTTGAGGGTCTTCGATATTAGGAAGGAACCTTACTTTCTCCCCGTCTTCACTATCCTGTTTTGGAAAGCCTTTGCCCACAGGATTCTTTTTGTAACCTTGCCCCCCGAAACTGTTTTCATATTTCAGCTCCATTTGGGTAAAGGGCTCGGGATCTGATATGGTCCTAGCGCCAAAAGTCCTTTTCCACTGGCGGTCGCCGAACACGTTGAGTATTTTCTCATGAGTTCCGACCTGAAACTTGACCTGGCAGGCTGGAACCGGTTTACCGTTCGGGGAGTGGCAGTGACCGGAAAGAAGAAGGTCTGCCTTTGGTTTGAAATAGGCGAAATCGGATTCGTAGCGGCAGCTTCCCTGCATGTCAACATCATCAGGGTAGAACTCATCCCCGGTCGGAAAGAGCTGTTCTTCCGACCGGGTCGCCGTCTGGCCAGGCTTTAGATCGAAGGTTCCCTTTATTATGACTGTGAGCGAATGTCCCGGGAAATTAAGCCTGCCGACGATAGGTGCAAAATGAAAATATGTTTGATTCAAAACTTCCAATGATTACTCCCCTAAAGAAATTGTTCGTTTCCTGTTAACAATCTTTCTCTTTAAAAATCTGAAACAATCCAGCACTATAATACTTTCCTTTTCATCAATCTGGGATAAATCGCGGCAATTCAACTGACTTAATTAATGCTGATTAATTGCATAATTATTTAACATTCTGATATGTAAAAAGCTCATGGATGGACCCATAAAATATCTTTAAAAGGGATATCATTACGCAAGTATCTTAAAGCTCTTGTGTTCAAAACCCCCTCTGACTACCACATTTCCACGCATACAAGACAAAGAGACTGATTTATCTCCTCTAATGAGAACCGTTGAAGATGATAACATTCTAACATCATTTTCTGAATCTATTATGAATTTACCATCTTTTTCTAGCGTTATCGAAGAATTTCCAACCGCAATTTCAATTCCATTTTTATTCTCTTCATATTCTCCTATTGTAACAGTTTGCCTTTTAGCCTTTGATTCATCTTCGTACGGATCTCCAACCCTAAGTTTAATATTTTTCTTCTCCAAAATAATGTTGGAACCTTCCCCAAGATTTTTATAATATTTTTTCCCCTTTCCCTTCCTACCCCTCCAATCTTCCTCGAATTTTTCATGAGAATCATAGAATTGCCATTCTTCCCCTCCCGATCCATCTTCCTGCTTATTTACTCCAATAACGACTCTACCTTGATCTCCATCGGTTCTGTTATTTCCTTCACCTTTTGTAGAAATTATACCCACAGTACCATCTCTGTGCATCCAGATCTTAGCTCCAGGCTCAACATGTGTGACAGGCTCGATTTTTTCATCACTCAATACTTCCGCTCCCAATGCAATGTTGGCGGCTATACTTATAAATGATAATATCAACGTGGCAGCTCCTAGTCCAACAGTTAGGTCGCTTGACACCGGCTTAGTATTCTGTGAGAGACTAATCCCTGCAGAAATAGTTCCGGCTGCAGCACCAGCTGCCAAGAAACTCGTAATTAAACTCGTTAATGCAAGTAATTCTTCTTTTCCCAAATATTCTTCTAATTTTGACTTACTCTTTTCATACCAATCTCCATCACCAACGCCTTCCCCACACTCAGTTAATTCATCACCTAGGGACAATGTAACTCCGTCAGGTGTTGCCCTCATAATCGATTTATTTTTGTTCCCCTCATCAGGTTCCTGGGTACCCGCAGCAAGACAATACTCATCACCGGCACCTAATATGACATCATACCTGGCGGTTAACAATGAATCCGATCGAGTGCTTATTACACTCGGACCAAAGACATAATCCCAACTATAGCCCAAGACCCACTCATGACTTGCTCCCAATAAAAGCTCATGCTTGAATCCCGCGAAAGCTTCAATGGAGAACCCGAGCGACCCTTCGAAAACCCATCCTGCACAAAACTCTGTCTTCGTCCCAGCATGCCCCTCTATGGCATTACCAACAGTCCAGTCTTCCGAACTACTTGTTATCCATTGCTTAACACTTTTGCCAATCTCAATACCTGAATTGTGGTGCGGGCTATAAAGGCAGATATGCTCATCGCCCGGCGTAGCGTCGAAGATCATTTCATTCCCAAAGTTGTCCCGTACTACGCTCTGGGTCTGATTTTCACTGGTTACCGGGCTGGTCGTCTCCGGGTTGGGCACGGAGCCGGAGATGATCAGCCGGTCGGGATCTCCGTCCACAAAGGTTAAAAGCACCTCGGCACCCTTATGCAAGGGAAAGTGCATGCCGTAATCTGACCCGGCATATGGCTGGGCCATGCGTACCCAGCGGGAGGCCTTGCCGTCCTTGTTGCCGCTCTGGTCAAAGGGCAGTATAATCTTGTAGCGGCCCTGATCATCTACCTCCGCGTTCTTGCCGTCTCCGGCAGCGTCAACGGTTGCATTAATGATACCATTGAATTTCGGCTTGGGGGTTTTGCGCTCGGGACGAAACTGGATATCCGAAGGGATTGCCGCAAAACGGTTGGAATAGGTGAGCTTCTCTTCTCCTTCCGCGGATTCATCCCCCATCCCGGCCCACATAGATCCGGTCTGGTGTCCTTCATGTTCGACCTCGAGAATCAGGTATTTCCGGTTATAGCTGTCCCGATAGCACTCCTCGAGCTCAAAGAAAAAGCCCGGGCACAGGTTTGATGCCGTGCCCTCACCGTGAAAGATATTCTCCCGGCACTTGATCTCCTCGGCCCTGATCTTTGCAAGCCCGTTTCCCTGGCCCGGATCTTTAAAGTGCTCTCCATATATATAAACCTCACCACGTCCTTTGGAGTCCACTTCTGCTTCACCTTTGATCTCCAGAGAGGGCTTTCGGTAGTTGTAGTCTTTTAGAATAACTTTTTTAGGGAGCATCTTCTGGGTGCAGACAAACGCCTTGATAGCCTCCTCTTCCGGCGCCAGTCCCGATGGAGTGAAATACGGAATAGCCGCATCACCTGGAATATCCATGTGGGCAGTGGAACTGTCCGTGATGATGATCTTTTCATTCTGCTCACCCTGCTCAAAGTAGTAGTAGATCCCTTCCCGTTCCATCCAGCGGGAGATGAAGTCAAAATCAGTCTCATTGTACTGACAGATATACTCCCATTCCGGGTAGTTTCCGGTCAACTTCAACTCATAGTCCTGGCTGGTCATTCCTGTTTGCTTCAGAATCTCTTCGATAATATCCGGTATTGTTTTATCCAGAAAGAGCTGGTTTTCATGATAGAGACTCGCCTGCCACAACCTGGGGACCAGCAGGGCGCGGTAAAAACAATGCCCCTTAGTCTCGTGAAGCTGTTCAAACTCGGCCACCGCGCCGTGGATCGGCAGGTCTTGATCACTCCCCTTAATGGTCAGATTAGCTGTATTCTGAAGGACATCTTTGAGATTAATCTCGGCATCGTCTGAAGCCAATGTGATGTCGAACTCATATAGTTTAGAGATTCCTTCGGTACCTTTGAATTTAACTACTGAAAAGGTATCTTCCCCTAGACCTTGGGAAACAAAGGTAAAGCTTTTGGTGTCGTCGATAGCCATGGCTATTCTCCCTTAAAACTGATCTTAAAGGTTCCATCTTTAGCCAGGTCCAGGTGGACCTCGGCCGGCACGGCGCCCTCGCCCATGCGCGTGAGGATCTCCTGTGACATGCGGGGCATGATGCTCCCCGCCATGATATAGTCGATGTTTCTTGC
>JAUVUV010000106.1 GCA_030604975.1 Candidatus Glassiibacteriota bacterium
TCCCTTATAGAAATGGGTTACGATCATATTCACACCGGCTGCTTTCAGGGCTGAGATGGCTTCTTTGCTGTGTTCCCATTCATATCGGGTGCGATAATTTGTCGGTATCGGACCGCGCCTGACCCTGAAAACAAGCGGCTCCCAGTTGCCTGCAAGACAGATACCGTCTCTGAGCCACCATTGCGGTTTGCGATCAGGCGGGCGAATGGCCGGACAAGCCTCTGTAACGGACAGGAAGCCCAGAACCAGGCTGAAAACGAAAAAAAATCCAGGCAATATTCGGCTAGTCATTTGATACCTCCCTAGAAACTGCTCTCAAAGAATAAATGTATTCAGGACTTCAGCCTAAGAAACAGCACCGCAGCGCCACGGAAATCAGGCACCTTGACCTGGAGTTCGATGTTATCTCTGTATATCGGTTGAAGTTTTCGGCCTTTGTGATCCAGCGGTGATTGCCCCGGTTTCGTTGTCCCTGATCGAACCGGCCAGTGCTCCATGGGCTTTGCAGAAAAGGATGAAAGCAAGCGCTATAACAATTTTGATTGGCAACTTTGCCTTTCTCATTGATTGCTGCTCTCCAGTTCATCCACGGCCTGATTGGCGAGTTTGTCCGCCCGGCTGTTCTCCTCTCGCGGGATATGCTTTATACGAAAAGAGGCAAAACCGGCGATCAAATTTTTAACTTCGCGGAAAAGTTTCTGCAACTCAGCCGCTTTTACCTTGTAGGAGCCCTCCAGCTGGCGCACGAGAAGCTGGCTGTCTGAGAGGTGGTCGAGCTTGCGCACTCCACGATCGAGAGCCATTTTAAGCCCCTCGATCAGCGCCCGGTATTCGGCTTCGTTATTGGTTGCCGTACCGATAAAACGACCGAATTCCTCTTCGAACCCTGTGGATTCCTGCCAAAGCAGGATGCCGATTCCAGCAGGGCCGGGATTGCCCCGGCTGCTGCCATCGGTAAACATCTCCACCTCGCAGGCCGGATCGATCTTCGCGCCCTCCACCACCCTGCCGGTGGGTGAACCAGGCTCAAGCCAGCGATAGCCGCTGTCCAGAAGGGGCGCTTTCCGGGCCAGATAACACTTGACGTGGATTACAAGCTGTGGGCAAGTTTGGTCTTTGACAGTCTCCAGGCTTTTAAGATCGATTGATAACGTCACCTCACCCAGAACAGGCTCGATAAACTTGCGCAGCGCGTTCTGCCAGCTTACTCCCGATTCGAGGCTGATCCTGGGCAGGTCGCTTTTTTCTGCACTGATAAGGCGGCAGCCTTCTGCCTCGATTACCGGTTGGATATAAACTTCGAATGATGCCATCTCTCCCTCACTTCAGCTAGTCTCATTTACCGGTGAAATTTACCCCGCCACCCCCTGATAGGCAAGTCCCTCGCTTCATGATCGAACCGCACTCTTGACCCTAACCTGTAAACACATTACCTTCAAAAAGAGCGGTTTGTTGCCGTGTAACCTCTTACTTCTCCGTTAGTTATGTAAATTATAAAGAGTTAGCTGGTTCTTCTGCCAGCGACAAGGAACGTTGATGAGTTTTTCTTATTCACTACGCGCTTTACTATTCACAGTGGTTATCGCAATCCTGCTGTTGCCCGCCGCCTGCAGCGATATACAACTGCAGAAACCGCGCGCTTTCGGCAGGGAAAAGGAAATCCTCGTTATCTGTGACAACGAAATCTGGCAAAAAGTTGAAAAGGAGCTGCGTAAGAGGATCGAGGTTCCGATACACGCCGTACGCTGGGAGCTGATTTTTGAGATCGCTCAGGTTGATGCTGACAAAGTGCAGTATTACAAGGAATGGGATAAGATCATTCTAATCGAATCCCTTGAGAACAAGAACCTCCTGCCCTGGGTAGTGGACGATTCAACGCTGGAAAAAATCAGCCTGGGCCAGGGGCTCTTTTTCAGCCAGAAAGATATCTGGGCCCGAGGCCAGCGGGTGGCAGGGCTCGCAGCTCCCACTGACGAGCAGCTCCTTCCCTTGATCAAAGCCCACGGCGATAGGATATTCAATGACTTCCTGCGACTGCTCGAAGAGAGGGAAAAGGTGCGGATGTATCACAGCGGGAAAAACCTCGTCCTTGTCGATTCCCTGATGGAATGCTGTGGGTTCTCTATCGAGTTTCCCCAGGTCTATGCAAGGATTCGCCAGGATATACTTCCCGAGAACGAACTTCAATTTGTGCACCAGGACCCGGTACGCAGCATTTTTTTCGCCTGGATCGAAAATCCCGAACCGCTTGATCTCTCCCAAAAGGCCCTGGCCGAGATGCGCGACAGAATGCTTGAAAAAACTTATCCGGCCATGATCACCCACGTTGAACGGGTCGATACCTCCACGGTTATCTCGAACGAGATAGAACGTCTCCGGGTTTACGGCACCTGGGAGAATCCTGAAGAGATAAGCGGTGGAGTATATATCTCCCAGATCATCGAAAGTCCTTTGCAAAACCGGCGCTACTATATCGACTGCCTGTTGTTCTCTCCGGACGCCAGGTTGAATAAATACCGGTTCATCCTACAGCTTGACAGAATCATGAACAGTTTCAAATTGAAAGGCTAACTTTAAATCCGGTAAGGAGAATAAATTTCTTGGGCAATGGATAAACCATTCATTCATCTTCACAACCACTCCGACTACAGCCTTCTCGACGGCGCCGCCAAGATCAAGAGCCTGGTGGCCGGTGCCGTAAAGTTCGGCATGCCTGCACTTGCGCTCACCGACCACGGCAACCTTTTCGGTGCATTAGAGTTATATACCGCTGCCGGAAAGGCCGGTGTAAAGCCGATTATCGGCATGGAAGCCTATATCACCACTGGTGACAGAAAAGACCGGACAGCCGTAAAGGGGCGTGCGGCGAACCATATCACTCTGCTCGCTGAAAACGAGGATGGCTACAAGAACCTGATCAAGCTAACCAGTATCGGCTACATTGAGGGCTTTTACTACAAGCCGCGGATCGATCTGGAGGTGCTCCAGGAGTACCGCAAGGGTTTGATCGCCCTGAGCGGCTGCGCCAAGGGCATAGTGGGGGACCTGATCTACAGGGACAAGCCTGAGGCAGCCCGCGAGATTGCGGCAAGCTTGCATGATCTGTTAGGCAAAGGGAACTTTTTTGTCGAGATCATGGACCACGGGCTGGAAATCGAGCGCAAGCAGATGCCGGAGTTGATTAAAATTTCCAAAGAACTCGAGATCCCGCTCGTGGTGACCAATGACACCCACTATCTCAGCCGCGAACACCACGAGGCTCAGGACGTCCTGCTTTGCATCCAGACAGGCAAGACGCTGGATGACCCCAATCGGCTGAAATTCAACACCCAGGAGCTTTACTTCAAAAGCTCCGAGGAGATGTACGCCACTTTCAAGGAATTCGAGGAGGCTCTCAAGCGTACGGTCGAGATCGCCGAGCGTTGCGACCTGAAAATAGATTTCGGTCAGAACTATCTTCCCGCTTTCCCTTTGCCTGAAGGCTACAGCGAGAACGAATTACTGGAGAAACTGGCCCGCGAAGGTGCCCGGCGGCGTTACGGCGAGGTTGACGAGGCAACCGAAAAACGGCTGAACTATGAACTTGATATAATCAAGCGGACAGGGTTCCCGGGATATTTCCTGATTGTCAGCGACCTGGTCGGCCAGTCCCGGAAAATGAGTATCCCGGTCGGGCCCGGAAGGGGTTCGGCTGCCGGTAGCCTGGTCTCCTACTGCCTGGGAGTTACCAATATCGACCCGCTGAAATATCACCTCCTTTTCGAGCGGTTCCTCAACCCTGAGCGGATCAGTATGCCGGATATCGATATCGATTTCGCCGACCGCGACCGGGACAAGATCATCCAATACGTGAAAGAGAAATACGGCGAGGATAGCGTAACCCAGATTATCACTTTCGGCACATTAGGCGCCCACGCCGTGGTCCGGGACGTGGGCCGGGTGATGGGAATGCCCTACGACGAGGTGGACCAGATCGCCAAGATGATCCCCGAAGAACTCAGGATGACTCTGGATAAAGCGCTTAGGATGAGGCCTGACCTGGCTGAGAGGGCAGAGAAAGATCCTAAGATCAGGAAACTTATCGAGACCAGCAAGGTTCTCGAAGGAGTCAACCGCCATGCCTCGACCCATGCAGCAGGCGTGGTAATCGCTCCTGGGAAACTCACTGACTACCTGCCCCTGTTCCGCTCCCCGCGTAAAGACGAGATCACCACCCAGTTCGACATGGGCGGTGTGGAAAAAATCGGCCTGCTCAAAATCGACATCCTCGGCCTTCGCACCCTGACCGTGATCCAGGACACCCTGAAAATGATTGAAGAGCAGACCGGGGAGAAGATCGCTCTCGACAGCCTGGAACTTAACGCTCCGGCTGTTTTCGAGATTTTCGCCAAAGGTGACACGGTCGGCATATTCCAGTTCGAGTCTCCAGGCATGCGCGAGTACCTTCGCAAGCTCAAACCCGAGGTGATCGGCGATATTATCGCGATGAACGCGCTCTACCGTCCTGGGCCGATGGAAATGATTGATGACTTTATCAACGGCAAGCAGGGGAAAGTGAAAGTCGAATACCTCCACGAGATTCTCGAACCGATCCTGAATGAGACTCACGGGGTGATGGTATACCAGGAGCAGGTGATGCAGATCGCCTCAGAGATGGGCGGATTCACTCTCGGCGCCGCTGACCAGCTCCGGCGTGCGATGGGAAAGAAAAAAAAGGAGGTGATGGAGCAGCAGAAGGAGAAATTCCTGGCCGGGGCAGCCAAGCGCGGAGTTTCCCCGAATGCGGCTGAGCAGGTCTACGATCTGATGGCCAAGTTCGCCGGTTATGGTTTTAACAAGAGCCACGCCGCAGGATATGCAATCCTCGCCTACCAGACCGCCTGGCTCAAAGCACATTACCCGCGCCAGTTTATGGCCGCCACCCTGACCAGCGTGATGAACGACTCCGACCGGGTGGCCGCGTTTCTGGAGGAATGCCGGAGGATGAAAATCAGGATTCTACCGCCGGATATCAACGAAAGCGTGGTCGGGTTCACAGTGGTAGAGGATGGAATCCGGTTCGGTCTGGCGGCAGTCAAGAATGTTGGTGTTTCGTCGGTCGAGGCGATTATCGAAGCGCGCAGGGATGGCGGGCCGTTCAAAAGCCTGGGCGATTTTCTGGACCGGGTCTGCGGCAGGGCCACTAACAAACGTATGGTGGAAAGTCTGATATTCGCCGGCGCCACCAGGTCCCTGTCTGGAAAGCCGGAGCAGCAACTCGCGGTGCTCGAAGACACGCTCGGGGTCTGCGCAAAGCTCGACGCCGAACGCAACAGCGGACAGATCGGCCTTTTCGGCGAAGAAGAAGCGGCCATGCTCAAAGAGGACGAGTTCTATCCGCAACTGCCTGCCGACTGCGAGGAATGGGATACGCAGAAGAGGCTCGATTACGAGAAGGATTATCTGGGTTTCTATATCTCCGGCCATCCCCTTGATAAATTCAATGAGGAACTTGATACCTTCACCAACGCCACCTCTGCCGACTACCACGAGATCCTGCCCGACCGGCATGTTCTCCGGCTCGGAGGGATGATATCCCAGGTGCGTACCTTTTTCGACCGGAGAGAGCGTGAGTGCGCGGTTTTCACCCTGGAAGACCGCTTCGGCACTGTGGACATGTTTGTCTTTAACGACAACCATGACCGCCACCGTCCGCTGATCTACCCCGGCTCAGCGGTTCTGGTCAGCGGCAAGCTCTCCAAGCGTCCGTCTGATGAAAAGGGCAAGGTGATTGCCGACTGGCTGATGTCACTACAGGATGTCCGCCTGGATGAGAGTGTCGGAGTGGAGGTTTGCCTGGATGCCAAAAAGACGGATGATGCCCTGTTAAAAAGCGTTCAGGAAGTGCTGTTGCGCCATGGCGGGAAAAATCCGGTTTACCTGAGAGTGGTCGAGCCAAACGGGGATTATCTTTTGCGCAGCCGGGAGGTTTTCGCTGAGCTGTCTGACAGCCTGCTGGAGGAGCTTCGCCAGCTTCTCGGCGAAAGGCAGGTTGCTCTGAGCTACCATCCGCGGGCACCGAAGCGCGGTCCACAGGGCCTGAGCAACGGCGGTGTACAGGCACTTCTCAATAGCGAACGCAACAGTAACCGTACGAGGATAAACGGCCCTAACAGGAAATTGCAGTGATTGTGGGTCTCTGGGGATTGAAAGATTCTTTAGGGGCAGACATATTGGCGTCTGCCCTTTTTCTTTTAAATCTCAACCGAGAGATAAAACGGAAAGAAGCTCATATGCAGGCGAGCCCTGACAAAAAACGAAATTCAGTGAATCAAAAATCTTTCACCAGCCTTATTCCGCCATCCTTATAGCGGCGGTGTGGCTGGCTCCTGTTACGGTGAAAGCTTCGGCTGAAAAGGATAGAGCCGTTCCAGGAGCCGCCGCGGACGATTTTTTCCAGCCCGGTAGAAGGTCCCTGCGGGTTGATCGTATCATTGGTATTATACTCTCCGAACCAATCCTTGCACCATTCCCAGACATTGCCTGCCATGTGGTGAATGCCCTCCGGGGTAGCCCCCTCAATGTAATTCCCCACCGCAGAGGTGAACTTGAACCCATCTGATTCATCGTAATACGGGCTGCGGCTTTTGCCGTGGTTGGTGAAATCATTAAACCACAGATCACCCCAGGGATAAGTTCTGCTTGTGGGTCCGCGCGCTGCAAACTCCCACTGGACCTCAGTGGGAAGCGAGCGGTTCATGAACTTCGCATAGGCGGAGGCCTCATACCAGCTGACACCGACCACCGGAGTGCTGGGCAGGTTCGAATACGGATCGCTCTCCCAGGGAGTATCCCCGGTTCCCCAGTATCGTGGCCTCGGGTTTTCCGGATCGAAATCGTCCAGTCGGCTGGTCATCCGCCACTGCCAGCCTTCCGGGCTCCAGAGGTCGAGCCTGTTGTAGCCGCCAGCGTCCATAAACTCTTTGAATTCCTGGTTAGTCACCTCATATTTGTCCATGTAAAAACTCGAAACCTTAACCAGGCGCACCGGCTCGAACTCCCCTATCTTGCCCATCAGGAAAACTCCCCCGGTTATTGAAATATCTCCCTCGGTGATAGGGCCGCTTTCCACTACACCAATGCCGGACACCTGCAGGGTATCCTCCGGGCTGGCTTGGTCGTCAGAGGAGATAGCCAGGAATCCCGAAATCTCGCCCAGTTCGAA
>JAUVUV010000144.1 GCA_030604975.1 Candidatus Glassiibacteriota bacterium
AAGAACCAGGATAACAATTATTCCTCGCCTGGATGGATCGTGTTTGCACAGCCGCACTGGACAAGATCATTATAACAGAGTAAACTTTTTGGCACAACCGGAATACTATTATATTTTTCAAAGTTTGAACATTTAACCAAAGGCGTATCCTCAAACTAAAGCGGTCTATCTAATTCTAAAGACCGGGCCTGACTAAAGCACAAGTCTTGACATAACGGACATATCAAGGAGTCTGCCTGACTTGAAGATTCTTTACGCCTCAGACCTTCACGGCCGCCTGGGCGCATATGAGACCGTGTTCGAACGGGCTGTAGCCCGTGGGGTCTCCACCATTGTTAACGGCGGGGATGTCTATCCGCTCGGCCCGGATCTGTTCGCTGTTCAGCGCGAATTTCTGGAAGGTTATTTCCCGGATTACCTGGAACGTCTTCACAAGGAGGGAATAGCCTACCTGGCTACTCTGGGCAATATGGATCTCAGAGGCCACGACGATCTTTTCAGGCGTGTCATGGCGCAAGCTCCTGGAGCACACTGCCTGCTCGAAGAGAGCACAGCTTTCGGGGGATACACTTTCATTGGCTCTGCGATGTCAATTGACGGCCCTTTTTCTCTGAAAGACCGCTGCCTGAGAGATACTGCTGATTCAGCTCCCTCAAGCTCCCTTGCCCGGGTGCTGGTTTCGGACCACAGCGGCATCCGCGGAATCGATGACTGGCCAGGCTGGGTGCGTAAACTGCCAACCCTTGGAGAACACCTCGAAAGTTTGCCTCGCCCGAAGGATCCGGAAAAAACGATTTACGTACTTCACCAGCCTCCCCTGGGGGTGGGCCAGGGAATTATCTCATCCGGGATAGACGTGGGGTCGGAGGCGGTGGCGGATTTTCTCGCCCGCTCCAAAGTCCTGCTCTCACTTCACGGCCACATCCACGAATCTCCTTTCGTGGGCGGCAACTGGCGCTCCAAGATCGGCAGAACGACCTGCGTCCAGCCG
This sequence comes from Candidatus Glassiibacteriota bacterium, assembly GCA_030604975.1. Taxonomy (GTDB): domain Bacteria; phylum Gemmatimonadota; class Glassbacteria; order GWA2-58-10; family GWA2-58-10; genus JAUVUV01. The sequence continues at coordinate 992 of JAUVUV010000144.1, forward strand.
GGCCAGCTCTCGGGCAGCGAGTCAGTGACAGTGCTAATCGACCTGGAAAGCCTTGAGATGGAGCGGCACTATTGATTCGCATGGGGGGATGTTAGTCGGTTTCAGCCTGTCTTCTCTGTCTGGTAGCTGTAAGTCACCTCCACCGGCGCTCTCAATGTAGCGGAGACAGAGCAATACTTGTTCTGGCTAAGCTCAATCGCGTGTTTCAGCTTATCTTCCGGAATGTCTTTGCCCACCACATGGTAAGTAAGATGTATTTTTTCCCAGGCCTTGGGGTGCTCCCCGGCAGCCTCGGCGTCGATTCTCACCTCGAATTCTTTTACATCCACACGCATTTTTTTCAGAATCGAGATTACATCCATCCCGGTGCATCCGGCAAGCGCTACCAGCAAAAGTTCTCCCGGGTGGATAGCACTGTCCGCACCGCCGCCTTTTTCAGTACCATCCAGGGTGATTGCATGGTTCGAGGGAGGAGAGCCGACAAACTGAAGCCCCTCGACCCATCTCACTTTAGCTTTGGCCATTTTTCACTCCCTTGATCTAGAGATCCGACAAACAAATGCAAACTCTAAAAGCCACTCTATGGCAGGGAAGGGCAATCATAATAATAAAAATATTGCTGTCAAGAGGTTAAATCGAGACCGAAACCGTAATGGAAATTGGCATCAAGTGTGACCGGAAGCTTTCCTTTGACCGGCATAACCAGTTTGCCGAAAAGCTCTTTAGCCAGAGCATTCTGGCTGGCGGGGCAATCGCTGTAGAGGCAGAGGTAACAGTCAACCTCGGGAAAGAGGGAAATGGTCAGTGGGTCGCCGAATGAGGCCATTATCAACGGAGTATCTCCCTTGATCAGGCGCTGAAGAAATTCAATATGGGTGGTAATGAATCCGTGGGCTGAGTACTCCGGGGGCATATTTGTGAACATTGCGCAAAGAATCACGTCTGCGTTGTTTGTCTCCCGCCAGGCTTCATCGAGCACGGCAGGTGAAACCTGGTTGTCGATTCGGCGGGTTATCACCCGGTCGAAAGTTTTTCTCAAAGCCTCCTCCAGGGGCCTTTCCAGATCCGGCTCGGACTTTGCGGCAAACGAAAGGTTGAGCAAAGTTCGGTGTTCGGCCGGGTCGAGCGGCAGCAGATTCTGTCTGTCACGCAGCAGAGTAATAGAATCCTCGGCCACACGGTCTGCCACTTCAAGATTTGCGGGATTGGCAACTCTCTGGTCTATCTCCTCGGGCCTGATTGCAGTGGAGCCGGTTTTCTTTAGCTTGCCCTTAAAAGCCAAAATCCTCTCCGAGGCTTTATCGATCCGGGAAAGCGGGATTTTTTCCTGGACCACGGCATTGATTAACATTTTCGCTGCTCTCTCAGGTTCGGGTATCCCGGCCAGGATATCCACCCCGGCGTTTACCGCCGCTACGAGAGTCGACTCATCCAGAAGCTTGGCCCGGTCCGGTTCGGAGAGATCCGGGCTGATCACCACGCCCTTGAAATCCAGCACCTCTCGCAAAAACACTTCCAGCAGGTGGCGGTTGTTCAGGACAAGCATTGATTTCCCGGTCAGCAGGTCCGGCATTTCCCGCCAGTCTACCATCAGAGCGGCCAGGCCCGCCTGCGAGAGAATCTCGTAAATCGACAGTTCAGTGTCCACCAGCAGTTTGCGCAGGTAGTGCAGCCATTTCGATCCGGAGATCTTTCCGCTGTGCACCGCGGCAGTTCCGGGAAAGTAGCGTGGTACAGCAAGCGAGCCACCATCATGTACGCCCCTGATAAAAGCCACCGAGAGTCTGACCACCAGGTGCAGCCTTTCACCGAAAGAGCGTGTTGGCGGAAGACCCTCGGGCAGCCCCGATCCGGTCCGGCTGCAGGTCGGCCCGAAAATCAGGTTTATCCCCACCGCCGCGGCCTCCTCGGCGATTATTTTACCAGCCAGGTATCCGTACTCACCGCTGCGCGTGGCACCGAAAGCGAGATTGGATGGAAAGTGAGTTCCCTCCTTGAGCAGCGAACCCATGCCATTCTCTAAATCGGCGGCTACCACCATCGGCTGAGGAATATCCTGCTGTATCTGGTGAATCAGGGTTGCTGTCTCGTATAATTCTCCTTCTTTAACCAGAATCCCACCGAGAAGTCCCTTGCTCAGCATACGGCGCTGAATCCGGGCTTCCGGACCCTCGTACCAGCTGTGAAAGCCGTAAAACGGGCACCAGAGCATCAGCCCGATTTTCTCCTCAAGGGACATACCGGCAGCGGCTGGCTCGGATTCTTTCGACATCGAAATCTCCCTGACCGAAAGCCTTGATAAAAGGAGGAACGCTTGCTAAGCAAACCTCTTGTTTCAGGCGGCAGAACCTTGCTGAAAACCTGATTCGAAGTAGGATTATAATAAAAAGGCAATCTTAACACAATGAATGTGTTACTTCATACTTATTCATTAAAAAGCCCAAGCTGGAGAGGCCGCTATTCTCTATTGACAAACCCTGATAGTTGACTTAGAGTTTCCCAGAAAATGAAAACGGTTTTCAGTGAATTTTCAATCGAACCTTCATCCTTCAAACAAGACTGAAAGAGGAAAGAATCCAATGGGAATTCCAACAGGTCTTCTGTACACCAAAGAACACGAGTGGGTCCTTGTCGAAGACGACCTGGCGACATTGGGAATCACCGATTATGCCCAGAGTGAACTTGGGGACATAGTTTTTGTCGAGCTTCCCGAAGTTGGCGATGAGGTCGAGGCCGCGGAAAGTTTCGGCACAATTGAAGCGGTCAAGACCGTTTCCGAGCTTTTCTCACCAGTAACCGGCACTGTGGTTGAAGTCAATGAGGCGCTGGCTGACAGCCCGGACCTGGTGAACAAGGACCCTTACGGCGAAGGCTGGATGATCAAACTCAAGTATACCGAAATCCCGGAAGAAAACCTGCTTTCCGCCGCCGAATATAAAAAGATGATAACCTGAGGATTGAGACTTATTTTTTCAGCATGAAGGGTGAACTGAGCGATGAGATATACCCTGCATACCGGGGAAGAAATTCAGCAGATGCTGGCGAAGATCGGGGTTGGATCAGTCGACGAGCTGTTCCGCTCGATCCCGAAACAGGTGCAGCAGGCCTCCCAGCTCGAACTTCCCCACCCGTTGAGCGAAATGGAGGCTCTCGAGCTGGCCGAAAGCCTGGCACGTTCCAACTACGATCCAGGTTCTATGGTGAGCTTTCTCGGCGGCGGCGCTTACGACCATTACATTCCGGCAGCAGTGGACCACCTGATCTCACGCTCTGAATTCTACACCTGCTACACCCCTTACCAGGCGGAGGTCAGCCAGGGTACTCTTCAAGCGATCTACGAGTACCAGAGCCTGATCACGCGGCTCACCGGGATGGATATCGCCAATTCCAGCGGTTATGACGGTGCATCTGTCACCGCGGATGCCGCCCTGATGGCCTGCGCAGTAAAGCGCCCCCGCAGCGTGATTCTGGTCTCCGAGGCACTTAACCCTGCCTACCGCAAGGTGGTGGAAACCTATAACTCCGGTGGCGGGAAAGAGGTAAAAACCGTTCCTGCCCTCAGCGGGGCAACCGACACCGCCGAGCTGGAAAAGCTGCTCGATGAAAAAGTAGCCTGTGTGATTGTGCAGAGCCCCAATTTTTTCGGTATCGTGGAGAACACGGCCGAGCTTTGCCGGCTGGCCCATCAGGCGGGCGCCCTGGCAGTGGTCTGCAGCGACCCTGTTGCCCTGGGTCTGGTAATCTCACCTGGAGAAGCCGGCGCAGATATCGCTGTGGGCGAAGGGCAATCCCTGGGTGTGCCGACCAGTTACGGCGGGCCTTACCTTGGATATTTCGCCTGCCGGGAAGAGTACAAGCGACAGTTACCGGGCCGACTCGTCGGGATGACCGAGGACAACCAGGGAAGAGAGGGCTACGTACTTACCCTTCAGACCCGCGAGCAGCATATCCGCCGCGAGAAAGCGACTTCGAATATCTGCACCAACCAGTCGCTGCTCGCTCTGTCCGCCACGATTTACATGTCACTGCTGGGCAAGGAGGGTATCAGGCGGGTAGCAGAGCTCTGCCTCCAGAAAACCCACTACCTGGCCGGGCGTATCGCTGAGTTGAAAGGTTGGAAACTCGCCTGGCCGGACCAGCCGTTTTTCAAGGAATTCGTGGTGGAATCTCCCAGGCCGCCGTCGGAGGTTATCGACAGCCTCCTTGACAAGGGGATACTGGCAGGGATAGACTTAGGTAAGATGGAAAAGAGTCACCAAGGCAGGATGCTCGTTGCGGTCACCGAGCGGAGAAGCAAGGAGCAGATGGACAGGTTTGTTGAGGCGCTGGAGGGGTTATAAGCACAGGTTTTCAAAATGAAATATGTATCTTGAGGGGCGGTTCGCGGACCGCCCCTACTGGTTTTGAACGACTGCTGCCATTACATAACGCTCCAATTTTTTAACCCTAATCACCCTAATCAGTTAACCAAGAAACAGGGCTTGCAGTACCTTGTCGGCAATTACATCCCTTTTCCGTTATTCTGGAAATCAACGGTTAATGCACCATACATCTCAATGTACCATGGAGAGGTCTGTATGAAAAATTTGATACCTACTTTACTTATTATTATTTCAAGTGTCGGCCAGGCAAATGCCGGAAAAGAAGTCATTCCAGGAGAATTTATCGTCGAGCCGCCCACGCTGATCTGCCTGGGTTTCGAGTGGCAAATAGAGGGGGATGACAACCGCAACGCCACGGTGGAGGTCAGCTACAGAAAAGCGGGAGAGCAAACCTGGAGCAAAGCCCTGCCTCTGCTGCGGATCGGGGGGGAGCTGGTACAAGATGCCGCGGTTCATATGAACTACACCACTCCCCCCATGTTCGCAGGCAGTATTCTCGACCCGGAGCAGGGAACGCAATACGAATGCCGTCTGGTGATGAAAGACCCGGACGGGGTGCGCGGTGAGGCTGAAAAAATCGTAACCGTGCGGACTCGGGAAGAACCCAGGGAGTATAGTAAAGGCAGGGTACTCCACGTGTACCCGCCGCGGTGGAAAGGGGAAAAGCAGCAGCCGGCGTTTACA
>JAUVUV010000082.1 GCA_030604975.1 Candidatus Glassiibacteriota bacterium
CCCGAATTCGTCATCGGGATCAGGCACGGGATTGAATTCCGGATGGCTGGGGTCGTAGTTTCTGGGATCCGGGTCCACATATACTATCCCGGCGCGGGCCTGGTAGAGACCCTGGTTGTTGTTGGTTGACTTGCCGTCATCCTTGTAAACGCTTATTCTCCCTTGTCTGGGACGTTTGCTCGGCTGTTTGAGCTTCACTCCTTTGCGGTCGAGGACTAGGAGGTGCTTACTGGCGATCAGGCTCGTATCCACGAGAAGGAAGTGGCGGTTCCGGCTGTAGTTCACATCCCAGAGCTGAAGGGAATCAGAGGCCTCGGCTTCTCCGGAGACCGGGATGTTGATATTCTTCTGGCTCGACTCGCCCTCCTCCTGGGAGGCGATAAAGGTGGTGGTGAGCGCGCCCAGACGGGTCTCGCCCATGATTCCGAAGTTGCCCCGGGGGATATTGGCGCTGACCAGCATACTCGGCGGCAGCTGGAGGTTCACATCTCCCAGTTCAAGGCTCTGCAGAATCTCGTCCTTTTCGCCATCGTATCTCACTTCGATCCGGTTGCGGTTTTCGAACTGGTTCTGGCTGTTATAGTCCACAAAAACATGGATCTTGGTGCCGATAGTGCCTTCGATATTGATCTGCTGGCGCTGTTCGAGTTTTAGCCTGGGGAACTTGCTTTGCTGGCGGAACAGAGATTGGTCTTCCGGTTTCTGAAAGGTGGTAGTGCCCGAAACCTCGGTCACGCTTCTGCCGTGAATAATCAGCGACCCGGTCCCTTCACCGATTATCGAGGCCAGCGACTTGGGCATGAAATCAGGCAGGTTGATTTCAGGCATCAGGCCCCGGCTGACACCGGCACGTCGTGTGGCCTCCGCACCGGTGATATACTTGGAGGAAATCTCGTTGAAAAGTGTATCTTCTTTTTCCTGGACGAAATGCTCCAGGTACTCCAGAATGGACCAGTAGTGCACCTCCAGAACCATTTCACCATCATCGCCGGGCAGAGTAATTGTCTCCACTACTGAGGCGGTTTCGATGTCATACTCTACAGTGCTCCTGGCGAATTTTTTTACTGTCAGGACCGGCTTATATGTTTTAAAACCGAGCCTGTTCCGGATTCCGGTATCCTGTTCAAGCGGCAGTTTAAGTCCAGTGGAATTCTGCCCCAATGCTGAGTTTGCCAGAAAAATCAGGCTCAGCAAAACGGCTGTCAGTATCCGGCCCAAGGGGTGCAAAGTTCTTATATACCGCGTTAGGAACAAATTTACTCCGGGAAAAGGAGTTTGTCGTTTTACCGGATTATCATTCTGGATGCGGAGTCTCTTTTCCGGGGGGGGATTCGAGGACACACACGGCAGCAGGTGCGATACGCCTGGTTACCGCTCCGGTATTTGCCATAACCGATAAAACCGGGTGCGGACCGGGGGCGCAAACGGTGCTAAATCTCTCCCCCTTCAAACAAGACCATACAACCTTACCGAAAACAGGGCGATAGTCGCAACTCCTCCCTGAAAGGCCAGTTAAAAAATCTTGTATTTAAACGGCACCGGGCGTATAGTTAGATGGCTGCTGCAAGCCAGCTAATTTCCAAATCAAAGAGAGTCAATTTGTAATATTAATAATTGTTTACTGTTTTGAAAAGAATTTTCTGGCGCACTTGCGGCCAGTCTAAATGCTCAACCAATCCAGCCAATGAAAACCCTCCAACGCTATATACTTCTCGAGTTGGCCGGCCCATTCGTGATTTCGCTTTCTCTGCTCACCTTTATTCTTTTTATGCGTCACATGGTCTTTTTGTTCCCCAAAATTGCCGGTAAAAACCTCGAAGCTACTATTATTATTGAAGTTATAGTGTTGAGTCTGCCCTTTATCATTGCTCTGGTGCTGCCGATGGCCGTACTTGTTGCAGTAATCATGTCTTTCGGCAGGTTCTCCGCCGATAACGAGGTGACAGCGCTAAAATCGCTGGGGATTCCGTCACACCGCCTGATGGCTTCGCCAATGGCCGCGGCGTTCTGCCTGATGTTGATCTCCATCTGGTTCAACGACCAGGTACTCCCCGAATCGAACCACAGGTATAAGATCCTGCTGATGGATATCGCCTATCTCAAACCGACATTGAAACTGCGGGAAGGCGTAATCATGGACGATTTCGGCGGTATGGGTATCCTGGTACACCGGATCAAGGAGGCTAAAGGCGTGCGCAACCTCACACCCACCGCCCCCGAGGACCCCCGGGAGGAGAGAGGCGAAACCCTGGAAAGTCCTGCCGAGCTTTTCGGCATCATCATTTCTGAAAATTTGTCCTCCGGAACCCGGCGCACGATTGTTGCCGACTCCGGATTTATCCGTCCCACAGCCAACCGCAAGGACGCCGTGCTCACCTTATACCACGGTGAGATACAGGAGGTGGACCCCCAGCGGCAGGAGCAATTCCAGCGCCTTTTTTTCACCCGCCACCGGATCCGTCTGGCCAATATCGGCGGCATTCTGGAGCGAGGCCGCAGCTCGCGCTACCGCAGCGACCGGGAACTGAGCATGAAAATGATCAGGGAGCGGATCAAAAATCAGCGCGCCGATACCGACAGTCTCTACCACTTGGCAGAAAGCCTCCTGGACAGCCTCCAGTCAACTGATTTGACGACACTGGCGTGCAAAAAATTCATCGGGGAACAAACGGCAGCAGATTTCGGTAAATTTGACAAAGTGCCTGTCGAGCTATCTGTTTTGCCCAAAAGGGGAGTAACCCGCTTTCTCGACGATCCCAAAACCCGCCTGATTGCGATTTGCAGGGAAGCCAATTTTATCCAGAAAAGGACCGCCGCGCTTCAGGTGGAGTCCTGGAAAAAGATTTCGATTCCCTTTGCCTCGCTGGTTTTTGTGCTTCTGGGAGTACCCCTGGGAATTATCAGCCGCAGGGGCGGGGCAGGGGTTTCGATCTCGATCAGCATGGGAGTATTCCTGGTTTACTGGATCTGTCTGATCAGCGGGGAGACCCTGGCCGACCGGCTGCTTCTGTCCCCGTTCTGGGCGATGTGGACCCCTAACGTAATTTTTCTGATTCTCGGTTTTTGGCTCCTGCTTGTGCAGGTTCGGGGCAGCAGGTCTCTGGCTCTGGCAAGAAGTGGATTCCAGCTCGATTTTCGTAAATTGTGGCGCAAGCTGCGACAAAGGCCAAAGGACACGGTTAGCAGACAGGGTAAATAATTATGATCTCTCGCCTGCTTTACAGTTACATAATTCGCGAGTACCTGAAAATATTTTTCGCTGCTCTCGGCGGCTTCCTCTTTGTCTGCCTTATAGGGGATGCCGCAGAACGTATGAACGATTTTGTCGATGCCAATGCGCCGGCGAGACTGATCCTTCTATTCTATGTCAATCAGATACCTTACTATCTGATCTTCATCCTTCCAGCCAGTTCGCTTATCGCAACCCTTTTCACCATGGGCCAGATGAGCAGGCACAATGAACTCACCGCGATGCTCTCCTCCGGAGTCAGTCTGGGGTGTATTTTCAGGCCCATTCTGCTGCTGATGCTCGTTGTCTCGGCGCTCTCGTTCCTGGCTAATGAAACTGTGGTGCCAAGAACCAACGAGAAGAAAAAAGAAATCCAGGACTATCAGATCAAAGGGCGCCCACGGCCTGTATATGGTGTACGCAAGGGGGTGGATTACCAGGGCGAGCAAGGCCGGCGCTGGATCGCCAGCCAATTCAACCTGGCGACCGCTTCGTTCGAGGATGTGAAAGTCCTGCGGTTTTCCGGCCCTCCGGAGAACCTGCAGATCGATTACCGGATCGACGCCGAGGGTGCACGCTATGAGAATCTCGGACACTGGAGTTTTTCATCCGGGACAATGCGCTACTTTTCCTCCGACAGACAGGACGAGTGGGTGGTGAGCTTTGACCGGATGGTGATGCCGGATCTGCTCGAAAAGCCGGAGGATTTTGTTATCGAAATCAAGGAAGCCCAGCAGATGAGTTTCTCTGAACTCAAAGCCGAGATCAAGCGGAAAAACCGCAACGGTCTCGATGTTTCAAAGGATGAAACCGAACTCTGGATCAAGACTGCGCTGCCGGTGGCCAATTTCATTATCGTGCTTTTCGGTGCACCGCTGGCGGTTTTGCGCAGAGGTACCGGGCCCGGGGTTGGAATAGCCCTGGGAGTGTTGGTCTACATGCTGTTCATGGGCAGCTACTATCTCACGCGCAGCATGGGCTACAGCGGTGTAATCAGCCCGGTGGCCGCCGCCTGGACCTCGAATGTCGTCTTCGCTGCAGCCGGAATAATCATCTTTATCAAGGTACGCAAGTAAGACAGTTTACTCCCATCTGATTCTGATTTTAACAAGTTATCGACACAGAAAGACTGATGAACAAAAAATCGAAACTTGATTTCAAACCTTGCCCTGGCCGTCCCCTGCCATTCGGGGCCACATTCGTGCCCGGCGGGTGCCGTTTCAGCCTGTTCAGCCGGCACGCCACGGCCGCCTGGCTGCAAATATACGCCACTCCTCAGGACAGCCGCCCTCTAGCCGAATTCGAACTCGATCCACAGATCAACCGCACCGGGGATATCTGGCATATCGAGCTGGAGGGTGCAACCGAGGCCCTTCTTTACCTCTGGCGGGTGGACGGCCCGAATGCTCCAGAACAGGGACACCGTTTCAATCCCCGGATCCCCCTTCTTGATCCCTGGGCACAGGCCGTGGCCGGAGAATACAGATGGGAAATCGGCCAAAGTTTCAATGCAGGCGCCCCGGGGGGTCAACCTTCCTCTTACCTGCCGCCCAAGTGCCTGGTGATCAAAAACGACTTCGACTGGCGCGGCGACAGGCACCCGGGCATACCGCTTGAGGAGAGTATCATTTACGAGCTTCACGTGCGCGGTTTCACCCGCCACCCATCAAGCGGGGTCAAGCACCCCGGCACTTTTCTGGGCCTGATCGAAAAAATAGATTACCTGAAAACACTAGGCGTGACTGCTGTGGAACTGCTGCCGGTTCACGAGTTCAACGAGAACGAGTCGTTTCTGAAAAACTCCGAAACCGGGGAAAGGCTCAAGAATTACTGGGGCTACAGCCCCGTGCTGTTTTTTACCCCGAAAAGCGGTTATGCAGTGGGTGACCCACTGGACGGCGCCCAGGTGACCGAGTTCAAGACAATGGTGCGCGCCTTTCACGAGGCCGGGATCGAGGTAATCCTGGATGTGGTTTTCAACCACTCTGCCGAGGGAAACGAAACCGGGCCGACACTCTCGTTTCGCGGACTGGACAACCGGATCTACTACCTTCTTGATGAAAAAGACCCCAGCATTTACCTGAACTATTCAGGCTGCGGCAACACACTTAATTGCAACCACCCGGTGGTTCGCGGCCTCATTCGCAACTGCCTGCGCTACTGGGTGGTCGAGATGCACGTGGACGGTTTCCGGTTCGACCTGGCCTCGATACTCGGTCGGGACAGAAAAGGTAACCTGCTGGTTAACCCGCCGCTGCTGGAGTCAATCGCCGAGGACCCGATCCTTTGGCACGTGAAAATAATCGCCGAGGCCTGGGACGCCGCTGGAGCCTACCAGATTGGCTCTTTCCTGGGAAAGCGCTGGTCAGAGTGGAACGACCGTTTCCGGGATGATGTGCGCTGGTTCTGGCGTGGAGACCGGTTCGGCCGCAACGGTCTCGGCTCGAGGATTACCGGCTCGAGCGATATTTACATCTCAAGCGGCAAGCTTCCCCGGAATTCGATTAATTTCATCACCTCCCACGACGGTTTCACGCTCAACGACCTGGTAAGCTACAATGAGAAACACAACGAGGCCAACGGCCAGGATAACTGGGACGGGGCGAGCCACAACCTGAGCTACAATTTCGGCGTGGAGGGCCCGAGTGAGGATCCAGCGATCGAACGCCTTCGCCTGCGCCAGATCAAGAACTTCCTCGCCACGCTTTTCCTAAGCCAGGGCGTGCCGATGATGCTTGCCGGCGACGAGATGCGGCGCACCCAGGCCGGCAACAACAACGCTTACTGCCAGGACAATGAAATAAGCTGGCTCGACTGGACCCTGCTTGAGAAAAACCGCCCCCTTTTCGAATTCACCAGGCGCCTGATCGCATTCCGCAAGGCACACCCTGTATTCCGCCGCAAAAGTTTTTTAACAGGCACTGACCACGACGGCGACGGCCGCGCTGATATCGAATGGTACGAGCCAAGTGGCAGACCGGTACGCTGGGATTGCAACCGGCCCTCGCTCTGCTGCTATCTCAACGGCAGCAAACAGGAGATCGCCAACGAAGAGGACGATTGGGATTTTTACCTGATGTTCAACACCGGCCGCAACTCCCACAGTTTCAGGCTGCCGCAGCCCCCGGAAGGCATAAATTGGAAACGAGTGCTCGATACCGCGCTGGAAGGGGAAGACTCGATGGTTGAGCCGGGGACGGAGCTGGTTGCACTTGAAAACCAGGGGTGCTATTTACTCGAAGGCCACTCCTGCGTACTGCTGGCGGCAGTCGGATGATTTTCTCCCAAAGGAATCAGCAGAGACAAAAAAGCAAATAAGTGGCTTACCGGGGGCGGTTCCCACAGTCCAGGCAATCTATGTCCGCGCACCGGCAAGCATCTTGCATCATTTCACCCCGTGAATTAAAATTAAAGAGGAAGTCTTCGTTGGTGCGGCGCACCATCGGCCGGTCGAGGCAATATTTTGTTGAAAGATTTTAAAAAAAATAGTCCAAACCATTTGTGGAGGCCCGAGAACAATGAGCGATGGATCAGGGGAAAAAGTGCGATTCTACGATTCACTTAAGGCACGGATCATCCAATGGCTGGGTTCGAAACTCGGCGGCAGGCTGGTGAAGCTTGCTGAATTCACCTTTCTGCTGCCGGATATCATGATCCTGCTCGGCCGCCTGCTTCTGGACAAGCGGGTACCACGCCGTCTTCGAATCAAGCTCGGGATGATCCTCGGCTACCTGGCAAGCCCGCTGGACCTGGTTCCGGAAGCTCTAGTAGGTCCGTTAGGCCTGGTCGAGGATCTGGTGCTGGTTGCTTTTGCACTGAACCGTGTATTCGCCGAGGTGGAGCACGGAATACTGGCCGAACACTGGTCAGGCCGGCCCGAACACCTGGAAAAGCTTGGCGAACTGGTCGATCTGATTGATGGAATTTTCAGTGGAAAAGTCGGCGGGAAGCTTCAGGACTGGTACGACCAGGAAGCCGAAATAGAGGTTGAAGGTGAGGAAAGTCCGGTGGAACTGGTCAGTGAGGAAGAAGATTCCGGAGAAGAGAGAGTAGAGCGTCTCCGAGCATCAGGACTATAAAGCCAGCCAGGGCAAGAACCGCCAGCACCTTGAATATCTTGTTGCGGCCTTTCGAGCCCACAGTCACCGGGTTCTTGCAATACGGGCAGATTTCAGTACCACGTTCAAGCTCCATTGCACACCAGGGGCATTCCACGGACAGCGTCCTTTTATCTCTTCTACTTAACGATTCAGCAGTTCCGATATTATTTCAACTCACGGCTGTAACCAAGCCATTTTAATGACTCTACTGATATCTGTTGAGAGTCAAGTCCTCAAATACCAGGCTCCCTATGAAATCCTGGAGCCTGATTTCGTTTTCCTTATAATCTAATACGACGTTCCAGGTATTTACTATTTCCGTACCGTCTCCCTTCCTGTATACGATACTGTCTATTACCACGGGATTACCCAGAGTGTCGGGCTCTTTGAACATTTGACTGGCCCATTCTTCAATGACTGAGAAATCCAGCGTCCAAGGACTTCCTTCGATTAACAGCCAATACCCTCTGTTCGCAAGGATGAAATCCAGGCTGTCGGTGTAATAACCCAGTTCAAACCAGTACCGGTCCGTATCAAAAATCAGCGAAGCTCTCAAGTTATCCAGATTGTAGCTGGCTGCTTGAATACCGTTGTCAACGTGGTAGAAAGGTAATGTGCCTCTCCAGGCACCCACCAGATCACTCATGTATATTTCTTCGCGTTCCGGTATAGTAACTTTATCCTCACAACCTGGTAATCCAAGCATGACAAAGAAAAGGATTATCGACAATGTTCTGATC
>JAUVUV010000345.1 GCA_030604975.1 Candidatus Glassiibacteriota bacterium
GCGAGCGACATCCCCGGTTGTCAAAGGGGGCTCTGGAATGTTTTCTCGAGAGGATTTTCTCTCCATGGCTCACCCCACAAAAAATAACAAAGATATCATTCGTATCTTACATATCAAATATAACTAATATAACAGTACTTGTCAAGAAGTCTTAAAAAAAAGTTTGGCGGCATACAAATCGCGCTATTTATACTTCGAAAACCCGGCCTGATTAAGTAAAAAGACCTAAGACTGGAGATAAGGTGAGGATTTTAAAAATTGCATAGAGGCAAAAATTTCTTCCCAGGACTGGAAAAGGCCTGAAATTTTCCTAGGCAAAATAGCTGCGTTCCATTTCATCTTCCCGGATTCGGAATTGCAAACCCTTACTTTTTTCGGCCTTTCAACTTTTCCTCAGACTTCATAAAAAATTCCAATCCCTTGATTAGGAAAGGAATCATTTTTGCATAAATCGCAATCAAAGCTTTTCCTTTCAGCGGATCCCCCCCAGTTACATCTCAAATATATCATACATAATTTATATATATAACATATTATATATATAAATTATAACAATTAAAACAATGATATAATTCCAATCATTGTTATTAATATGCTTCTTGCGAGAATATTATTAATGCCTTATATATAAAAATAACGTATTCGCTATATAATTAAGGGGTCTTATCAATCTTTACTTGAAAATCATCTTATCTGTCTATAGCTGAAGAACTTAAAGAAAGAAATAAATGTTTTTCTCTTTTCTCCGATATAACTATTAGAGGGCATGTTTAAGCTAACCCATTATCTAGGAGATATAGAAATGGGAAAGAAAATTTTAATCTGGGACGCTGACCCTTCTCTTGGAAATGCAATTTCCACCATTCTTTCCAAAAACGGGTTTCAACCAGTAAGCCTTGAAAATCCCTACCAGCTATGCAGGGCGATTGAACTGGAGCGGCCTGAACTGTCGATTGTTGAAGGAGACTGGCGGCCTGGCTCCAGAATCATCTTGAATGGCAGAAACTTTCCAATGGTCCCCAATGGAGAGCTTGCTGTTATCCTCCCGTTGTTTGAAGATTCACCCTCAGGAGAGAACAAAACCCACGGGATCGTGCTGGAAAACTTGAGGAAGCCGTTTGGTACACAGCGACTTCTTTCTGGCATTCGCTCCGCTCTCAGGATAAAGGATCGGATCGAGAAAACACTTTCGCCCTGGGAGGAATGCCTGGAGGTGCGAAGGCTAAGAAATGAAGAAGAAATACTGGCCGCCCTTAAACTTCGCTACGAAGTTTACAGTGAGTTGGGCTGGATAGAACCATCAAGTGAAGAGATCGATATCGACCCATACGACCTTAAATCTATAATTTTCGGTGCTTTTTTCCATCACAACGGCACGAAAGAACTGGTGGGTTCGATCAGGATTATCCGGCATCGGGAGGACAACCCCTTTCGAAGAGAAACCGAAAATATCATGCGCAGCTACGGCATCGAGGGCGCCGAGTTTGAACCATCAACCCTGCCTGCACTCTTATCTTTCGATATTTCCCGGGAGGATTATGGCAACCTCAGCCCTGGCTTCGCTACGATTCTCTCTGGCAGTGGAGCTTCTGTATCGGCCAAGATCTACGAGCTTTCGAGGCTCGTGACTAAACCAAAATACCGCAGAAACAGGTTTGGGATCGAACGCAGACTTTACGAGTTGGTCGTAACAGATTGCTGTACTAAACAACCACAACGCAACTGGTTTGTGATCGCTGTACACCCCTTGAAAAGCTCCAAGTACGCCCGTTATGGGTTTCGCAAGATAAACGAACTGGGAGTGAAAACCTACACGGACATCATGCAGCCGGCGGTGTTGATGTCCTGGGATCTCCAGCACTACCTGCTCACGCCCAACCCATTTACGAAAACCCTGGAGCTCAACTCCCTGATCTACAAGGTGAATGATAGTCTGTTGAATACCCTTCAGACTGAGCACCTTTACCCGGAAAAAATGGCTTCCTAGAAGTAATCTCTACCCGGATCGAAATCGATGGTTCCCAGGGCGGGGAACCGAAGCAGAGAAGGCGGAAATATCCTGAAATTCAAGGGATTCCCGCCTTCTTATTTCATGAATGTTGCTGGATCCGGGCCGGAATACTCCCAAAGCGGTGCTTGACCGGGGCCGTTAAAAAAAATACATTCATATAAGTCAACATAGCCCGGGAAGATTTCATGATTGTCCGGTAAGGAGACTTTTACGCTCAGAAACGAGGATAACCAAAATGAGATTAAAAATTCTGTATCCGTCTTTTCTTTTGGCCCTGGCCTTTAGCTGGGAGTGCGGGCCGAAAATATCCGATACCCGGATTGAGAAGCAAGATTATTTCCCGCTTCCAGAGTCCACGGGCGGCTGGCGGAAGAACACCGATCCCTCTTTTATTCGCTCCCTTGGCCTTGACCCCGAGCGACTGGAGCAGTTCGGCCGTTTCAACCTGAGCGTGCCTAACAGCAGTTGGATGCCATATGCGAAATACAAAGGTATCATCGTGATTAAAAACGGCTGGATTGTCGGTGAGTGGTACAATGTGCCGGAAGCCGAATCGTTCAAGACATATATCTCCTCCAATGGCAAATCTTTCGCCATGGTCTGTTTCGGGATCATGGCGGCCGAGGGCCGCACAGGGCGAAACGACCTGGAGATCAACGCCGAAAGCAGGGTTTATCACCAGCGATGGCTGCCCCAGGGATTTCCGTTGTCCGACCCCCGGAAAAAGGATATCACTTTCGAGCAAATATTCAGGCACAACTCCGGCCTCTGTCCGGAGAGAACCAAAACCGGAGAGGATGTGGAACAGGGGCGGAACGAGTGGACAGACTACGTGGACTGGATAGTGGGCCATGATAAGAAATGGCCCTCAACAGGCAAGCTCTATTTCACGCCCGGGCACCCGGAGGAATACACGGGCAGCGAAACCTGGGGTATGGTTTCCGGGGCTTACTCGAGCGTGAGTTTCGGCCATATCGGACTGGTTCTTCAGAACGTTTACAGCAAGCCGGCGAGCGATTTCCTCTGGGAGCGGCTCCTTGCTCCGCTTGGTTTCAGCGGTATCGATTTCCACGCCCCGCCAAGCGAAACGATCCGCTGGTTCAGCGCCGGCGGCGTGCGGATGAACCCGCGTGATTATGCCCGGTTCGCCTATTTCCTCCTTCATGACGGCAGGTGGAAGGAACAGCAGATCGTGCCGAACTCATGGATCCAGCGATTCAGAACCTCTCCGCTCTATCCGAACATACGCTCCAACGCGGACGGGTATTTCGGCCCGCAGTACCCGAAAGACATGTTCCGGATCGCCGGCTCGGGGCTCAATTGGGCATTTATCGTGCCGTCGCTGGACCTTGTTGCCCTGCGGACCAGCCGCGCGAGCAACGCTGTCTGGGATGAGGTGGAAAAAGAATTCCTGCGCAAACTCTTTGCCGCTGTGCTGGACCGAGATAAAGACAATTAAAGTTCTAATCTCAAGGAGGACTTACTGATTTTTATACCCCCAGGCAAATAATTCAATCAACCTCCACGGTAAAAACCCATCTGTTTTCCTCGGCCTTGCGCACGTCCAGCTCATAAGAGTGA
>JAUVUV010000292.1 GCA_030604975.1 Candidatus Glassiibacteriota bacterium
ACAGTGCGCCGGAATGGATAAAGCTAACCTTTCCATCCTCCACGGTTGCAATAAGTTCATCGTTTCTGTCCGAGACTGCCAACGTCGTGCCCACCGGGTTCTCGCACTCTCCCAGAGCGCTCAGGCGCACGGCAGCGTTTTCTCCCCCATTGGACGACGGATTGATTACTGAAGAATTGTTTTCGCAGCCTGCAAATACGATTCCCCCCAAGACGAGTGCGATCAAAACTTTCGTTGCTTTTCTCAACATCTTTGGTTCCTCCTTGCAGTTGAGTTTAACAAAGCGGTTACAGAAGTATTTGGGGGGTGGTTTTTGATTCCTCCTACCGTTGAATTTAACAAAACAGTTACAGAGTATTTGGGGGTGGTTTATTATTAGAATATTTAACCTCAAGTGAATGGGGGAGAGAAACCGCGATGCAAACCTTGTTTTTTTGCGGCCGCCCGGGGCATGGCCGACGCCCCGGACAGCCATAAAAGCCGGGATCCCCCCACAGTCCCGGTCTTTTATTTATTTCAGCAATACCATCTTCCGTGTCACCGAGTAATTCCCGGCTTCCATGCGGTAGAAATAGACACCAGAGGCGAGCACCCTGCCGCTTGAATCGGTTCCGTCCCACTGGACGTGGTATATTCCCTGGTCGTGTATGCGATCCACCAGGGTAACCACGCGCCGTCCGCGGATATCAAAAACCATCAGGCGTATATCACTCGGCTGGTCAACTGTATAGCTGATCGTGGTCGACGGGTTGAACGGGTTGGGGTAGTTGCCGCCAAGCATGTAAGCCTTATACAATCCCCGCTGGGGAGCGTTTTTGTCCTCCTCGCCGAGGATACCCTCACCCAGGCGGACGTTCAGGTCACGGTCGCTGTCAAGCTCCACAAGGGCTGTCACTCCCGATTTCCCGGAGAACTCGCCGTTGGAGACATAAAGCTCATAGGTTCCTTTTGCCAGCTCGAGTTCGAACTCTCCGCTTTCATTTGTGTAAGATGACACGTGGCTGCCCGTATCTGGGTCCATGAGGCTGACCAGCGCACCGGACACAGGCTCGCCCTCCTCGTCCTCGACCCTGCCGTTGACCAGGATTTCAGCCTCCTCGAGAGTGAGGTTGATCTCTTTCTCTCTGGTGCAGTCAACAGCCGAAACAAAAATCCTGTTGTAGCCCGACCGGATAGAATAGGCATAGATATCGTAGACACCGGCTTTCACTACGACTTCCCAGTAGCCGCTATCGTCGGTCCAGGCGTAGAAATCGTAGGCGCCCTGTACAGGCAGGATTCTATCGGGCGGCAGGAAGGGCATGGTGCCAGCATCCGAGCCAACATCCTGGATAACATCCCCGGCCGGTTCTTTTTTGACCGGTTCCTCAAAGATCGTGGGGTCAAGGGGCAGGAACCAAATTACGCTGTCCTGGCCGGTATCGTAATGGGGCACCAGGTGCACCATTACATCGCCGAGCCCGCGTCCGGCGCTGTCGGTAGCCCGTCCATATACCCTTACTCCCGGGTGCAGCACCACATCGAGAGTCTGGTCGCCGGTCAACGTAACGGCCAGGGTGACTGAATCCGGGAAAAATCCCCTGACCGGCGAAACAGCAGCAATGTAGTCACCGGTGATCAACCGTATTGAGAACGCCCCGTCCCGGCCGGAAGCGGCTGATCCGTGCCATATACCATCCGTGCTATAAAAGTTTATATAGCTCCCCTCGATACCGACTCCGTCCGGGTCGGTAACCCTGCCGCTCAACAGGTGCCCGGGCTGAAGATTGATAGTCAGCTCGAGGTCGCTCTCCAGATTCACTCCCTCCACGCGCTGCCTGGGGGAGCCCGGATCGCCGGTTTTCTGGTAGAAATAGAGGTCGTACACTCCGGCAAACACGCGCAACTCGAAAGCGCCGTGCTCATCCAGATAAATCCAGTTGCCCTGCCGGGTAATCCCCGAATGGGCGATGGTAGCATCTTTGTCGGCGAAAGTGACTTCCTCGGAGTTTGCAAGTGCGAGTTCCATAAAGAAAGCGCCGTATTTCAGAGGCGAACCGTCCGGCAGGAGAACCAGGCCGCTGAATGTGACTCCGTGGTCGATCCTCACCTGCGGCACCTCGATTCTACCGCCCTCCTCGACAGTGAAAGTTCCCGCCTTCACACTCTGCGGGGGATAATCAGCGGGTGCTACCACCTCAGCCGTGTATTCGCCTGGAATCAGCGCGATCCGCCAGTTCCCCTCCCTGTCGGTCCAGGTACGTTTAGCCCTGTTCCAGTAGAAAGGCTTGCCTGTTGCGCCTAAATCCGAGTTCACCACATCCGCGCTCTCAACCAGGTCCCCGTTCTGATCTAGATAAATAATTCTATCGCCAGTTTTTATGGTGTCTCCCGGTTCAACCGGATTCAGGTCGGTGTAAGTGGGCCAGATGTTGATCGATGCATTGGGCACCGGATTGCCGCGGCTGTCGATTACGCTGCCGGAAAGCACCCCGCCTTCTGCGAGCCTGATATCATAGACCAGATCCTCGCTTACCTCCAGCGGGCCGACCTGCTGCGCCGGCAGAAGGAGACCGGGGTCCGGGCGCACCTCGATCCAGTACTCGCCTCCTGCCAGGGCTATCAGGTATGCACCATCTTCATCGGAAACTGAATAGCGGGTATCTGTTTCGCCATAGAATGTCAGGCGGACCCGGGCCAGGGGCGAACCGTCAGGGCCGAGCACATTTCCGCTGACCTGGTTGCCGCTGTCGAGAATTAAATCGTAACTGGTGTCCTTTTCAATTTTCAGCCCACGGATTACCGGCTGCGGAGGGTAATGATAGGGGGCGTGAATTTGGATATCGTAGGTACCCGGGAACACGGCCACACTGAAAGTGCCGTCCTGGGCGGAATAGCCCCAGCGGTATTGTTCGTGGTCCCGGTCGATCAGGCTGAAACCCACGTTGCCGACCGCCTCGCCACGGTCATCGACCGTGCGGCCGGAGAATATCACTCCTGTCTTAAGAACAAACCTCAGCTGAGTGCCGGAGCCCTCGACAGTGAATTTCTCGACGATCTGGCCATCTGGATAGCGGCTGGCAGGAGGGCTCACCATTACCACCGAGTAGGTTCCCTCTGGCAGGGCGAGACTGAATGAGCCGTCCTCACTGCTAGAGGAGTGCACGCCACCAAGGCCGCTGTAAGACCAGAAATGCAGCTCGGCTCCGGCTACCGCCAGGCCGCGATCATCAATCACGTTGCCGGACACTGGCAAGGTGGGAAGGTTCTCGAGTTTCAGAATGTAGGAGACCTCGGTGGAAGATTCACCAGTATCCAGACCATCTGCCTGGCTGTCGAGAAAGATTATATCTCCGGGCAAAGTGGAGACGACAATATAGTAGGTACCTTCGGTTTCCAGGGTAGCGCCGATAATATTGCCGCCTGGCCAGATGATAGGAGCGATGCGGCTGTCTTCAGGAGATTCAGGATATCCTCTTAGCCCGTAGAATCCTCCTGTGACCAGGTTGCTGTCCGGATCGAAAAGCATGGTTGTTGTCCAGCCCGTGAGGCCGCTGGGTATAGCCTCTATCCTGACAAAATCCCCGCTCTCGGCCTTGAAAGAGTAGATATCGAAGTCCTTTTCAGGTAGAGCAGACCCGGCCACAACGTCCCCGTACTCCAGGGCCTGTGCTTCGGCCCAACTGTCGTTCGGCTCGGTTTCTGTTTTGTTTGGTTCCAGCGGCTGATCATCTGTGGGAGCCAGGGAAGGCAACCGGCCAGTTGTCTTTGCAGCCAGCCGATTGAGCTCTTGCAGGAAGGGGAGGTCGGCGCCGTCCGGCGAGACGGTCCTGGTGCGTAAGATGCGCGACAGTCCCTCGAGAATCAGCTGCCTGTCCTCTGCTCCGGGAGCCATGTAAACCCGTTCCGGACCCGCCTCATCATCGCCTTTTTCACGCTTTTCCACCTCCAGGTCCATGAGTGGCAGATAAGAAACTTCCCACTTTGCAATTTTCGGCCCTGAAATACTCGATGCGGGCTTTTCAGCCGGCGTGGTCTTGTTTGCCTCGAGCAGCCTGATCAGCCGGGCATGCTCGGGAGAGACCGAGCGGGTGGCTTTGTCAGTTTCTCTGGCTAGAACGCTGGTTTCCGGTAGGGCAAGAAAAAC
>JAUVUV010000373.1 GCA_030604975.1 Candidatus Glassiibacteriota bacterium
GCCTGAGCTGATTGCCCGGCGGCCTTTTTCTTTTGCTCGGGCTGTAATCTCCCTTACTTCCTGGTAATACTCACGTTTTTCAGCATATAACCAGGGCGCAGCTTAATTTCAGCCTTTTAACCTGGATTATTTAAAAAAACCGCAGTGTCTGTTTTCAATGCAGGGGCGCACGCGCGTGTGCGCCCATTGACTACAAAGATATTTCAAACGCCGGGCGGACACATGGGTCCGCCCCTACATGATTTGATTAAATTTATGAATAATCCGGGTTAAAAAAGATTCCCCCCTTTGCAAACCTTCGAAAAAAATCCCCCCTTTATAAAAGGGGGGTCAGGGGGGATTTACTCCTGCAGCCTTTTGTCCACTGTGCGGTAAATCTTTTGTACCACAGATTCGATCTGCTTGAGTACCTGCAAGTTGTTAAATCGCATCACAAGCCTACATTTTGGTGATACTCACGTTTTGCAGCCGGCCCATCTGGGGCAGCACTCCAGCCAGCGGCTTGGCGTATTGGATAAACCTGTCGCTGACATAGTTATTGCCCTCGATAAATTCCTTGGGCATGGCAATAGTGTGCTTGGCCACTTTTTTCAAATCCACTACCTCGTAAATGACCCTGTAGGGATCATTGCTTACCCGCCTGATCGCGACACTGCCCTCGTAGCGGCCGCCCACTGCAGCCCTGACCGCCTCCTCTCCTACCCTGCGGGCCTCGATGGCGTCGGTCTCGGAGACAATGGTCGGGAAACAGCGCTGAAGGTAGCCGAAGGTGTCCGAGCGCACCCGGCTGATCTTGAGGTTGTCTCTTATCAGCTGACTCAGGGTGTCGCCCAGAGCACCTGTTCCGGAAAGCTGGATATTGCCGTGGTCGTCTTTTTCCACGTCCTTTTTCAGGGTCAGGAGAATCGGGTTACCTGCCTTGTCATGAACGCCTTCGCTCACGGCAATCACGCAGCGGCCGTATTTCTTGTAGGCCTGCTCGACATCAGCGAGGAATTTCTCGGGTTCGAAAACCGTTTCCGGCACGTAAATCAGGTGCGGGCCGTCATCCTTGCGGGTCTTGCCGAGAATCGAGGCGGCGGTGAGGAAACCGGCATGGCGACCCATCACCACGCCGATATAAACACCCGGCAGGCTCAGGTTATCCAGATTGGCTCCCATGAATGCCATGGCCACGAAACGCGCCGCAGAGCCGTAACCAGGGCAATGGTCTGTTTCTCTCAGGTCGTTGTCGATTGTTTTGGGGATATGGAATGCGTGAAACTCGTACTGGGCGTCCTTGGCGAACTCGTTGATTATATGGGCGGTTTCGGCGCTGTCGTTGCCGCCGATATAGAAGAAATAGCGTACGCCGTGTTTGCGGAAGTTTTCGAAAATCACCTTGCATTCATCCTTGGTGACTTTTTTGCGCACACTGCGCAGGGCGCTCGAGGGCGTGCGGGTGATAAGCTCCAGGTTGTCCAGGTTTTCAGCACGAAGGTTAACCAGGTTCTCCTTGAGAATCCCCACGACCCCGTTGAGCGCACCGTAAAAATCGGTAATTACTGAATACTTGCTTGCTTCGAGCAACGCGCCGATCAGGCTCTGGTTGATTACGTTTGTCGGGCCTCCCGACTGCCCGATAACCGCTGCTCCACTGTATGCACTTCCCATATTATTTTCCTCCTTATTTGTCGGTTTTAAACCTTGACGGTTGTCCAGTGGCTTCGGTAACCGCAAGCCAGAGCTTGCTGTCCGGGGCCACTTTTTTCTTGCCCAAGACAGCCACTGCAAGCGGCACGTGGGTGATAAGGTTGTGCCACAAGCCGACAACCATGTCTGTTTTACCGGCCATTGCCGCATGCACCGCCGCCCGGCCGAGATCGTTGCAGAACAGGCTGTCATTGGGGCCGGCCGGCACGCTGCGGATAATGTAGCTCGGGTCGATATACTTGACATTCGCCGTTATCTTTCTGGCCTTGAAATAGTCTTTTATCCGATCCCTGAGGAATATCCCGATATCCTTGGCCATCTGAGAGTACATGATATTGCCAGACTCGTCGTATTCGATTTCCCCCTCGGTGATATGTTCCAGCCCGGCTCCCTCGGCAACCACCACCACTGCATGGCCTCTTGTTCGGAGACGTTTTTCCAGCAGGGACAGGAAGCCGCCCTCGCCTTCCAGCTTGAACGGAATTTCCGGGATCAGGGTGAAATTCACGACCATGCTCGCCAGGGTGGCGAAACTGGCGATAAACCCGCTGTCGCGGCCCATTACTTTGACCAGCCCGATTCCGTTGGGAGCGCCTCTGGCCTCGTCGTGCGCGCAATGAAGCACCTTGGTGGCTTCTCCCATGGCGGTATCGAACCCGAACGTCTTATACACGTAAAGAATGTCGTTATCGATCGTCTTCGGGATAGCGACCACGGCAATAGATTTATTCCTGCGCAAGGCTTCCCGGGCGATCTCGTGGGCACTTTTGAGTGTGCCGTCACCGCCGATCACGAACAGAATATCGATTTTCCAGCGCTCAAGTGTCTCGACAATTACTGTCGAGGGCACCGCTCCCCTGGAAGAGCCGAGAATGGAGCCGCCCTGGTTCTGGATCCCTTCGATAAAACCAGGGCTCATCTCGTATGGCTCCAAGCCCACCTCCGGATCGAATCCGCTGTAGCCGTAGCGCGCTCCCAGAACCTTGCGCACGCCGTAGCGGTGATAGAGCTCCAGAAAAATCGACTGGATAACATTGTTCAGCCCAGGGCAAAGGCCGCCGCAGGTGACAATCGCAGCATAAACCTTTTTCGGATCAAAAAACAGTCTGGCTCTCGGTCCGGCTTTCTCAAAAGTCAAGCCGCTGTCCACCTCCATGCCCGGAGTTATGTCCATGTGGTACAGAACCCGGGTACCCTCAGGTGTGTAATCCGGCAATCCGTCACCAGTGGATTCCGAAAGGTTCAAAGGTGAATCATAGTTGCACGGTCCGAGTGTTTTGACTGTGAGATCATCACTGGTAAGCATCTGGTTTGTCCTGCCAAAGATTGACTATTTTTTCCGCCTGCTTGAAATGAACCTGTAGGGCCTGACGATCTATTACATTTGATTGATCATTGATCAGTTAAAGTTCCCGCTTTGTCTTCTAGATTCGAATGTTTCGGGCGGAAGAAATCCTGTACTCGCAGACCGTTAAGGGCTATTATCTTAGCCGATTCCATGTCGAAAGTCAAGTTAGATTATTTTCAGGAGATTAGCTGCCGGTTCGCCGGAGAGTGAAGTTTAACAAAGAAGACAGGTCCGGGCAGTGGCCCCTCAAGTAATTACGTTTTACCCCTCGATAATTTCGTCTACCCCGGCTCGATACGACACGCTCTTGGAGA
>JAUVUV010000042.1 GCA_030604975.1 Candidatus Glassiibacteriota bacterium
CCCCAGGCCCCGGGGAAACATAACAGCTTACTAATTTATGAATAATCAGGATTAGAAGCGGCAAGTAAGGGCAAAATTGAGGAGGCTCTTGCGGAAATTAAGCTCGCGGATGGAGGACTCGTTGCGGTAAACGCTCACAGTAAGCGCGGCTTCGAGCGTTTCGTTGAGCGGCCGGGAAAGCTTGACAATCGCGCCGTTGTTGTCGTTTTCCTCTGTGATTATATCAATCAGGATCGGCACATCCACCTCATCCGAATACCTTTTGAGTTCGAAAAAGAGGTAGGCGTTGAGGAAAAAATCCAGTGGCAGTTTCTCGGCGAATAGAAGGCTGAAACGGTTATTCCAGTAGGAAAAACCGTAGTTGTTCGAGTCATTGCGCTGGAGCGACCAGGTGAAATTAACCAGCCTCCTGCGGGTGTAGGACATTGTAAAATCGAGCTGATGGAGGCTGTCCCGCTGGCGCTCATTGAGTTGGACGAGGATTCCGTCCGGATCCCGGACGTTGATCAGCCTGCGGTAACGTCGGTGGGTGAAACTGTACTGGACCGAGCCTGCAAGGTGAGGCGCCAGAGGGCGGGAAAGCCGTATGCTGGGGCTGTGAGCGCGGTAGTTGAAAGTGTTGAATGTTTCGAAATTGAAGAAGGAATAGCGGTAGGCAAAACTCAGCCTTCCCAGGTCCCCGACCTGTTTGCGAGTGAACAGCCTGCCTGCCCCCCGAACGTAGCCTTCCTCGCTGAGCAGGTTCAACTCGTTTTTCCGGTAAATATTCCGGCCCTTGAGTTCGGCACCGGCGCCGGCGGTCCAGCCGCCGGCTATACGCCTTTCGCTGTCGATAGCCAGCTTGAGGACCAGTATGTCGCCCGCGGTGAGTTTATCCTCTTCAGCCAGTTTGTGGTGGTCTATGTAGCCCAGATGGAAATTGAGCAGGGTGAGGCTTTGCGGGTAATTCAAGCGCACTTTGGAAAACAGCGAAACCGCTCCGGCTCCGCCGCTGAGTTTATCTGAGCGCTCCTCGAGTACATTGTCATCGTACTCCCAGGCGATGGTGAGACGGCTTTCGGCTCTGGCGCTTATACGCTCAGCGGCAACAGCAGATGTCGAGATGAAAAGAAGATATGGAACCGCCAGGCAGGTATTCAGCCAGATGAGGGGATATTGTCGGAACCGGCTCACTTTGGGGGGGCGACCTCCTGCTCTCGTCCGATTTCACCTGCCTTACTTCTCATGTCACGTTCCATGGTGCGCAAGATTTCGAGATTCTCCTTGAGCGAATCCCGGCGCGATTCGAGCAGGCCGACTGCAGCCTCGAGTTCATCAGCCGAGAGGTTCTCCAGATTCTGCAGCAGCCACATCCCGCTTTCCAACTCCCCCAGTTCCAGGTCGAGAATCAACGTGCCGGCCTGGAAAGGCTCGCTTGTTGTCTCTGTGGCAGAGAAATCACCGTAACCTTCCCCAGACTCAGCTTTCAAGCCTAAATCCTCAGGGGAAGTTGCCGAGGATCTGGCGCCTGCTCTGCTTGAAGGGCCCGTCCTATCGAAAAGGGAGATTTCCTGGGCGAACTCATTGAGCCGCCTTCTGATGGCTCCCTCCTCGGAAAACCGCTCAATACTTTTTTCAAGCTCCGCCAGAGCGCGCGACCACCTGGCCGCTATATCTCCGAGAAAGTCCACTTTTTCACGTATTTCCTCCGGGGAATCCTTCGGTAATACCTTGACCACACGCTCCAGTTGTGAAAGGCTAATGCCCGCCTCGTAGCGCTTTCTTGTCTTGGTGGCTGTCGAGAATCGGGCCAGCGCGGTTCTTTCGGTCTGCAGCTGCTCTATTTGCTCCAGTATCTCCAGCCGCAACTTCCTGTCGCGGATATCTTTCAGTTCCAGGGTTATTGAATCCAGCACCGAGGTGTAGTAGGCGGTCGCCTGAAGGCTCAGTGCGGTCAACCCATCATCGCAGGTGAAAATAGCGCGATTCAGCATGTCGATACTGTCAGCCAGGGCCTGGCTCCTGCTCAGAACCCCCTCAAGGCGGTACTCCTCCAGCCGGGAGAATCGTTCGGCGAGGCTCTGCTTGAGACGTGCCACCTCTGCTGCCAACTCGTCGGCCTGTTTCTGAATCGAATCCCGGCGCGCAACTACCGATTCACGCAGCTCATACAAAGAGTCCAGTTCGGTCTTGATCCGCTCGCCCGAAAGCTCTGCGCCGGAAGCGCTGCCAGCCAGCGCGGGCCAGAGCAGAAGCAGAACGGTAAGGAATTTTCTGATCGGCTTTAACACTTTAAGAGATCACCTCAACAAAACATAAACAAAACATTCAGAAATCTGAAAAAAGAAATTCAAATCAGATCATATTTCGCAAAAGGCGTGCCGCTATTTCACCAGCATCCTGTTCGAGAGCAGAGCAACAATAATTTAGCTCCAGGCACATCCAGGCATAGCAAAATTAATCCGAAGCTGCCAGATCGTAAAGAAATTATTTTTTCTCACTCATATCGCTCCGGCGCGCCGCTTGTTTTACCGTATTTCTCGCGCGTAAAAATATCAAGGTTGTCTTTGTATCGGCGTCCCGGCGGGTAATCCCCGGTGGCGGCTCTCCAGCGCTCTTTCTCGGAGCGCATGCGCTCGAGGATTTCAGCGTACCTGGGATCTCCGGCAAGGTTGGTGAACTCGAATGGGTCTGTCCAGGTGTCGTAAAGTTCCTCGCCTGCCCTGGGGATCATCCACAGCCGCATCTGTTCGGGAGTGAGCTGATTTAAATCACGCTTTGCCAGCAAAGACAGGTAACTCGGGCTTTTCAGAAGGTCGCTCGAGGTGGTGAACATCCGCGGCCGGTTATTCTTGATATACTTGTAGCGCTTGTCGCGGCATCCGCGCTGGTGGTCGTCCAGGTTGTGCCAGTTGCGCTCGATATGGACATAGGCTCGCACTTCGGCCAGTGGATCGAAAAACAGCGGGCTTGCATTGGTTCCCTGCATTGCCTCCGGCACTTTCCTGCCTAAAATCGACAGGATAGTCGGCGCCAGATCGACCGTGCTGATCAGCGACTCGCTCACCGATCCTTCCGGTACGCGGCCGGGCCAGTGCACGAGAAACGGTACCCGCACCCCGCTGTCGTAGCAGGTGGTTTTGGCGCGCGGGAACGGCATGCCGTTGTCCGAGACAAATATCACCAGGGTATCTTTTTCCAGGCCATTCGCTTTGAGCCAGTCCAGGATTTTGCCGGTCTCCCGGTCCATGCGCAGACATTCGTCATAGTAGCTTGCCAGGTCCGCCCTTGTCTCAGGAGTATCCACAAGATAGGGAGGCACGATAACATCCGCCGGGTCGGTGGGATCGGGCACGGTATCCGGCTGGTAAGGCCTGTGCGGGTCGCGGAAACCGACTGCCAGGAAAAACGGACCTTTCCCGGGGCGCTCTTCAAGGACCTGTTTCCAGTCTGTGGGCTGTTCCTCCACCCGGTCGAACTGGGCTGCCCCCACCGGCCCCAGATGCAGCTTGCCCACGTTAGCGGTAAAATAGCCGAGTTCGGACAGGTAAGTGGGCAGAATTTTAGTTCCCTCTGGCAAGGGCATATGAAGGGCCTCGGCGCCTGTGGCGTGAGGGTAGCGCCCGGTGAACATCGAGGCCCGGCTCGGGCTGCAACTGGAGGTGGTGACAAAGGCATTGGTGAAACGCATCCCACCCGCGGCGATCCTGTCCAGGCTGGGTGTCCTGATCGTGGGGTGGCCGTAACAGCCGGCGTCCCGGTCGCCCAGGTCATCGGCGATCAGCAGAAGGATGTTGGGGTGCTTGCTCCCCTTTGGAGGCTCTGCTTCAAGCTTCCCCGGCAGGGCGGCAAGCGCGCTCAAGGCCGCCCCGGTGATAAACTCTCTTCGACCGAGTTCCTGCATGAGAAAGCTCCTGTCAAAAGTAACTGATTTTTTCGAGCAATAAGGAGTTCCAGGCACGATATGCCGTACTCCTACATATTATCCGCTCACTGTTCGCGGAATGGGGGCGGCTTGCCGAGAATATCTCCTCTGATAATCTCCCGGGTGTAAATATCCATCAGGTCCACTCTCCGCGGCACCGGCGGGACATCATCGGTCGAGTTGATCCAGCGGTCGCACTCGGCCCGCAGGCGCTGAATCTCGCCGGTATAACTGGGGTCTGCGGCAAGGTTGGTGAACTCGAACGGGTCGGTCACGGTGTCGTAAAGCTCCTCGCCCGGGCGGGGAACCATGAACAGGCGCATCTGTTCAGCAGTCAAGCGGTTGGCGTCGCGAAGTTCCAGCAGAGTGGCGTAGGAAGGAGACCTGAGCGCGTCCAGTGGCACGTTGGCCCGCTGGCGCGGGAAGCAGTTCCTGATATATTTGTAGCGCCTATCACGCACCGCCCTGATATGCTCGTCCAGGTCGTGCCAGTTGCTCTCGGCATGGATATACTCCCGCCCGACAGCCGATGGATCGAGAAAGAGTCGGCTTGCATCCAGGCCCTGCATGCCCTCCTTTGGGGCTATTCCCAGCAGCCCGAGCATGGACGGGGCGAGATCGACCATGCTGAACAGCGAATCATTCACCGTGCCCGCAGATATCTTGGGGGGATAGCGCACAATAAACGGGGTGCGGATGCCGCTGTCGTAACAGGATGTCTTGGCGCGGGGAAAGGGCATCCCGTTGTCCGAAAAAAAGACCACGATTGTTTGATCCGCTATTCCCTGTTGTTCCAGGTATCCCAGGAGGTCCCCGATTACACGGTCCATGCGCACGCATTCATCATAGTAGGCCGCCAGGTCGGCTCTGACCTCGGGCGTATCCGGCAGGTAAGGCGGCACGATCACATCCTCCGAACTGGTGGGGTCCGGTATTGTGCCGGGCTGATAGTCCCTGTGGGGATCGTAAAAACACAGCGAGAGGAAAAACGGGCTGCCTGCAGGACGCCCCTCCAGGACAGCCCTCCAGTTCTCGACCCGGCTTTCCCTGTGGTGGAACTGATTCGCAACCAGCGGCCCCAGATGGTACTTGCCCACATTGATCGTGTGGTAACCAAGCTCGGCCAGGTAAAAGGGGAGAATTTTGATATTTTCCGGCAGGTAAACATGCAGATCCTCGGCCCCTGTAGCATGCGGGTACATCCCGCTGAAAAAAGAGGCCCGGCTCGGGCTGCAACTGCTTGTGGTGACAAAAGCCGAGGTGAACCTTACGCCTTCGGCGGCCATCCGGTCCAGGTTTACAGTCCTGATCGAGGGGTTGCCGTAGCAGCCCAGGTCGCCATCGCCCAGGTCATCAGCAACAAGCCAGACGATATTGGGGAGTTCGTGCCCAGAGCTTGCCATTGTTTGCCCTAAAAATCAGATGTTTTTTTCAGATAGTTATCTGACAATTGGAGAGAACGTTACTTCCAAAATTTACAATCATTCCAAAGGCGCGCAATGGTTTTAGTTTCTTTTTGCAAAGGCCGGCCTGCCTGAGTATATTGCATCAAGCCGGCAACCCCTTTGGTGGTTAATCATGCCAGCAGGAATGGACTTATTATCAAAGTTCTGATATCTTAACTTACCGGCTAAGGGGCTATTACATACAGCACAGCTGAGTATTTCTTCTGGAAAATCATGTAACACGAAGCGCAATATATAAACTTATATATTTTCGGAGGCGCCGACGGGAATGGCTGGAGGCAAGTACGGCTACTTTGACGAAGAAAAACACGAATACATTATTATCAGGCCAGCTGAGATCTGGCTGGTCGAAGTTAAGATGTAAAAATTTATATACCTTTGAGTCAATAGATATTTCATGGAGGACAATTGAAATGTCCCTCTACAGCACGGTGCTCAAAGCGGCAGCTCTGCTTGCCCTGCCTTTCTTGATATTCTGCTCCGGAACCCCTTCCAAGGAGACCAGTACCTTGAAACCTATCCGAACTGTACTCGACCTGGATATCGGGGAAGAGAAAAAGATTGAGCTGAGCGACGGCAGCCTCGCCACTGTCAGGCTGCTCGAGGTCGCCTGTGTGCGGGATGAGTTTCTCTCAGCAGTGCGTTCGGCAACTGTCGAGGTTTGGGTTAACAGTGAAACGGTTACCCTTAACTCCGGCAACTACAATCTTCCTGTTACCGTGTCCGGAGTGAGGATCGACTGCCCGGTAACCCGCGACTATTACAGCAACACCATGCAGGACAGCTGGGGTCTGGACAAGGACGCCCGGCTGCGGCTCTGGCCGGGGCAGGGGCCGCTGATCCACGCGGATGCCTTTGCCTATCCGGCAAGGCAGCTCTGGTTCGCCAACGATACCCAGATGAGTAACGAGCCTGTATATGTCAACGGCTGCGAGAATCCCGAGGCAGGCGAAATCTACTATCATTCCGGCCTGGATATTGGCGGGTGCGAGGACCTGGTGGAGATTGTCTCGGCTTGTGACGGAATTGTAATCCAGTGCGGGGACAGTGTTCTCTCCGGCTATGAAAACTACCCGCTCGAGCCCCGTTACGAGTCGGTTTACGTGCTCGGTGAATACGGCTGGCTTTACCGTTACAGCCACCTGAAAAGTATCGAAGACAGGCTTAAGCCGGGAACTGAAGTGAAAAAAGGCGAGAGAATCGGCACACTCGGCAAGGAAGGAAACAGCGGAGGCTGGGCACACCTTCATTTCGAGATCGAAGCCATTCAACCCTCCGGCAGGTGGGGCACCGAGGAAGGCTACGCCTATTTCTGGGAGTCTTATCTCAAGACATACAAGCCGGCTCTGATCGCGGTTGCCCGGCCGCACCTGTTGGCGGCAGCCGGTGACGTGCTCACTCTGGACGGCTCCAAATCTCGGAGTTTTACGGGCGAGATCGAAAGCTACGAGTGGATTTTCTGCGATGGTGGCACGGCTGCCGGCGCGGTGCAGCAACGCACATACGATACTCCTGGGGAGTACAGCGAAGTACTTAAAGTTATAGACTCCAAAGGCAACGTGGATTACGACGTGTGCCCTGTTATCGTGATCGACAGGAATAATCCCCTGCAGCCCGTGCCTGCGATCCACGCTGCCTATTACCCGACTTTCGGAATAAAACCGGGCGATCCGGTAACCTTCCGCGTGCGCTCTTTCAATTTTGACAAAGGAAAGGAAACCTGGGATTTCGGCGACGGCAGCCCGCCAGCCTTCGCGCAGTCCAGGGTGGGCTACTTATACAATCATTCGAAATACCTGAAGAGGGGAATCGATATTCAGGCCAATGCGCTGGATCCGCAGGGTTACGCCGAAACCGTACACAGTTTCGCCAAAGCCGGCGATTATCTTGTGCGGGTGGAGCGCACGGGAGATAACGGCCTCAGGGCGGTAACTCATCTGCACGTGCATGTAGCGGTCGGGAGATAGTCATTCAGCCGGGCCGGACTTGCCTTCCTGACCCTGTTTTTTCCAATGATCGAGTATGGCCTTCAACGTGCGCTCTTTTGCTTTCAGCATCTCCTGCTTGGAGCGCGAGCGCAGGAGGCCGCTTGCTGCACCTGCATGGCCGCTGCCGATATTGAGCTGGCGCATGATCTCACCCAGGTCGCGCCTGGCCGGGTGATGGGTGCCGGCAATGGTGAGGCTCATCGAAAAGACCAGGTCGTTGGTTTTGACCTGCCGGTTGAAAAGGCTGTTGATCTGGAGCACGGCCAGGGCCTGGGGAGTAAGAAGCTGGGCCAGGTTCTTGACCACACTCACCCGGCGGGTATGGCCTGAGAAATCAAGCAGAATTATATCCCGCTCATCGCCCAGATATTCCAGATGCTGCCTGATAATTTTCAGCATCTGCTCCTCCTCGGCGCGGAACAGCTCGGCCCGTTGGGTCACATCACCCTGAGCAGCAACCGTCTCCAGGCTCTCATCCATCAGGCTGAGCACCAGCCATCGCAGGAACTCTCTTCTTTCGGCAGGCTTGCCCGCCTTGAGCTTGATCGCTCTGTCGATTTCGTTTTCCGGCCGCTCGGCGCGCCAGTCCTCGATTGACTCATAGGCGAACGAATCTATCCGGTCGCTGGCCTCTACTATCTCTACCAGCTCCTCGTCAATCTCGTATTCAGTTTCAAAATACTCGAGGATCACTCTGGCACAACTCGGCGCAGGCTTGCGCAGGCCCGGTATCGTTTCCTGCTCTATTCCGCGAAGAGCCACATCTTCCAGATTCGCCTCGTGGTGGTCTAACCACATCCCGCATTCCAATGGATAAGGAAGATCGCAGACAATGTCCGAAGCTCCGGTGGAGATCCGGGAGTTGGTGATGTCGCCAGGTCCGGCGAAAGCGATCTTTTCTATTTCAAGGAAATAGCCCACCAGCGCGGCGCTCACCACCCCGTCGAAATCATCGTGAGTTACAATGCGGTAGTACAATCAACCCTCTTTTCGGTTTTAATTCCGGCTAAGGCGGGCCGGCACCATTTTTGACAAATCACAAGCGGCAAATAAACCGACACGGGAGTTTTCGCAAAAATGGTGCCGGCCCGCCCTGTGTAAATTTCCGTGGCGCACAAGTTATCCAACCCGATCCTGCATGTCAAGTGCGCGCTATCCTTGACAGCCCTTTTCCTGTCGGGTAATATGAACGGGAAAAGCCGAAAACTGAAAAACCTACCAAGGAGGAGATCGTGAAAAAGGTTCTGCTGGTTGCTTTTGTTCTGCCGCTGATCTTTTCAACTGACGGCTTGGCCCGCGCGGACAGGAAAAAGGAAGCTGTCTGGCGCTGGATGGATAGTGTAAAGGAAAATGCCGTGGCTACAGCCAGGGACATCTGGGAGTACGCGGAACTTGGGGAGCTCGAGTTCCACTCCAGCGAGCGGCTGGCCAGGTATCTGGAAGAAAACGGTTTCACGATCGAGCGCGGAGTGGCCGATCTGCCCACCGCCTGGGTGGCGACTTTCTCCAGTGGTGAAGGGCCTGTACTCGGTTACCTGGCCGAGTTCGACGCCCTGCCGGGATTGAGCCAGGCAGCAGCCACCCCAACCCGCAGTCCAGTGGAGGAGGGCGGCAACGGGCACGGCTGCGGACACAACCTTCTCGGCACGGCCAGCGCCTTTGCCGCACTTGGAGTCAAGCAGGCAATGCTGGAGAACAATATCAAGGCCACAGTGAAAGTTTTCGGCTGTCCGGCAGAGGAAACCCTGGTCGGCAAGGTTTACATGGCGCGCGCGGGAGTGTTCAACGTGGTAGACGTGATGCTCGGCTGGCACCCGGGGGGCGGCAACGCGGTCACATTCAGAAGTTCCCTGGCAATGTCTTCGATCAAGTTCCATTTCTACGGCCGCACGGCCCACGGCGCTGGCGACCCTCACCACGGCAGGAGCGCTCTGGATGCCGTTGAATTGATGAACGTCGGCGCGAACTACATGCGCGAGCACGTGATTGAAAAAGCGAGGCTCCACTACGTGATCACCAACGGCGGCGGGGCTCCCAACGTGGTGCCGGACGTGGCCGAGGTATGGTATTTCGTTCGTGCACCCAAAACCGAACAGCAGCGGCCGATCTTCGAATGGGTCAAGGAAATCGCCAGCGGAGCAGCACAGATGACCAAGACCCGCCTTGAGGAGGAACTGCTGACAAGCTGCTACGAAGTCATGCTCAATGAGCCGATTGCCGAGACTTTGCAGAAAAACCTCGAACAGGTCGGCCCTCCCCCCTTTGATGAGAAGGATGAGGAGTTTGCGCGCAAGCTGGCTGAATCCTTCGAAAACGAACCTGACTCGATCCTGCTCGATACCGAGATCAAAGAGCTGGAGATAGTCCCGCCGGATAAGTGGAAATGGGGCGGCGGCTCAACTGACGACGGAGACGTGAGCTGGAACGTGCCATACGGCAGGATTACTACGGCATGTTTCGTAAAGGGCTGTCCCGGGCATTCCTGGCAGGTGGTGAGCTGCACAGGCTCTTCTGTCGGGTTAAAGGGCATGGTCACTGCAGCCAAGGTGCTCGCCGGGGCGGGAATCGACCTGATTACCAAGCCCAAGCTGATCAAGGCGGCGAAAGAGGATTTCGTGGCAAAGCTCGACAGCAAAACCTACGAGTGCGGGGTGCCGGACAGTCTGCCCCCGCCGAGCAGGCGCAAATAGAATCACAGGAGTTCGAAAGTTGTAAAACGTATTCCTTATTTCCTATAACCTTATATTATCGAGCGTGATTTTTTTGGGGAACAAGGCCTGGTCAAAAAATCTTAACCAAGAGGAGGGATTGCACATGCGCAAGACCAGAGGTGTACTGCTCGCTGCCGCTGTTCTGATCGGAACTTTGTTCGCTTCAGCCTTTGCCGGCGGAGGCAACCATTACCCCAACGGTGCCGAGGGTTTTGACGCCGGGATGGTTCCGCCCCCCGGTTTCCATCTGGTGCATTACAATCTTTTTTACGGCTCATCCAGCCTGAAAG
>JAUVUV010000511.1 GCA_030604975.1 Candidatus Glassiibacteriota bacterium
ACGCGCCGTGTCCCTACAGGTTAATCCAAAAAAATTATTTCTAGAAATCTAGAATTCCGCATTCCCCGGAGTGCGCGGGAAGGGGATCACGTCCCTGATATTGGCCATGCCTGAGAGAAAAAGCAGTGTGCGCTCAAGTCCCAATCCGAAACCGCTGTGCACCACAGTTCCGAAACGCCGGGTGTCGAGATACCAGTTGAATGCCTCCTCGTCCAGCCCGAGCTTGCGGATTCTGCGGCTCAGCACATCCAGGCGTTCCTCGCGCTGGCTGCCGCCGATTATCTCGCCGATCCGGGGCAGAAGCACGTCCATCGCAGCCACGGTCTTGCCGTCATCGTTCAGCCGCATGTAAAATGGCTTGATCGAGGCCGGGTAGTCGTAGATAATCACCGGCACACCGATTTTTTCCTCGGTAAGGTAGCGCTCGTGTTCGGTCTGGATATCATGACCCCATTCTGTGGGAAACTCGAAATCCTTGCCGCTTTTCTGCAGATAGTCGATTGCCTCGGTGTAGTTCATTCTTTCGAAAGGCTTTTCGATTATGTTCCTGAGCTGTTCGAGCAGCCCTTTCTGGTACCAGCGCTCCATGAACTCCAGGTCCTCCAGGTCGTTCTCGAGCATGTATTCGAGCAGTGCTTTTAAAAACTCCTCAGCCAGGTCCATATTGTCAGTAAGGTCGTAGAAAGCCATCTCCGGTTCCACCATCCAGAATTCCGACAGGTGCCGCGGCGTGTTCGAGTTTTCCGCCCGGAACGTGGGGCCGAAAGTATAAACCTCGCTCAGACCCAGGGCCATCAACTCGGCCTCAAGCTGGCCGCTTACCGTGAGATAGGCCGGCCTGCCGAAAAATTCCTTCTCGCTGGGTGCGCTCACCTGGAACATCTGGCCCGCGCCCTCGCAGTCGCTGGTGGTGATTATCGGGGCGTGGATGTAGAAAAAGCCTTTCCTGCGGAAAAAGTCGTGGATCCCCTGCGAGAGGTGACTTCGCAGGCGGAACACTGCGGAGAAAGTGTTTGTGCGCACCCTCAGGTGGGCTTTCTGGCGAAGGAATTCCAGGGTATGCTTTTTCTTCTGTATCGGATACGTCTCCGGGTCGGCCTCGCCGAGCAGGGTTATTTTGTCGGCTT
The DNA here is from genome assembly GCA_030604975.1 of Candidatus Glassiibacteriota bacterium. Lineage (GTDB taxonomy): Bacteria > Gemmatimonadota > Glassbacteria > GWA2-58-10 > GWA2-58-10 > JAUVUV01. The sequence goes on from JAUVUV010000511.1 coordinate 1,128, forward strand.
TAAGCTCGTATTTCTGTCCCTTGCCCGGGCTTTCGATCAGGGTGCCCTCGGCAAGCACCGAGCAGCCGGTATGGATGTCTTTCAGCATATCGAAACCATTTGTTTCGGAGTCAAGCACAATCTGAAGGCCTGCTATTGAGCTGCCGTCGGTGAGATCGATAAATCCAACAGTCTGGGACATTCTCGCCGAGCGCACCCAGCCTCCCACTTTGAATTTTTCACCGGCCTGCTCGCTTGCCAGGATCTGCTTGATTTTAAGGCGTTTCATGAAGATTACCTTCTCCGTTGATTAACTGCGAACGACTGGTTAGGCAGCTCCCATGTGTAGTTCAGGCACCGCGGAGCGGTTCACTTCAACGACTCCGCGGGTGAGCTACGGGCGCTGACCGCCCACCAACCACGTGGAGGTTGAACCTTTGTTCGATGGCCGCTTGACCAACACACGAACGTCCTCCTCTGGAACGAACGCGCCCGGCAGCCTGATTAGGGGAGGCCGGTTCGGTGTCATTCAGCGCCCTCCTCAGCAGCTGGCTCGTTGTTCCAAATGTCAATCACACACTTCCAGGTCCCGTCGGCGGCTTTGCGCCACACCGCAATAGCCCGCCCGTGGGTAGTAACCAGATTGCCGTCAGCGTCAGGAACCGTGAAATGATTTCGACAGATCGTGTACCCGAAATCTCCGCTGGGTGCTACCACGACCTGTACCGGTTCCCACCCTACGCTGAAGCCAGGAACTTCCATGCTTGTTGCAACAAACTCACGTATAGCCTGCTTGCCGTCGACGACGGGAGCCCCCGGAGGATAGACCTTGGCATCGTCGGACCAGAACGAGACGATTCGGTCAACATCACTGCCTTCCGTAGCCGCGGCTGCCCATTCCTGGTCCGCCTGCAAGAGCGCAGCCCTCTCAGCGTCAAGATCGACACTCGGCTGGCAGCTGATCAGGGTGCCAAAAAGTAGAACAGGAACAATCCTGAGGTTGGTAGTCAAAGGGGTCCTCCTTTC
>JAUVUV010000136.1 GCA_030604975.1 Candidatus Glassiibacteriota bacterium
ATGCGGTCTGGGATTACATCGTCCCGCTCTGCATTCCGCTGCTGCTGCTCAAAGCCGATATCAGGAAAATCTGGCGCGAGACCGGCCGCCTGCTCGGCGCTTTCCACGTGAGCGCACTGGGCACGGTCGTGGGCGGATTCACGGCCGCGCTGGCGCTGAAAAGCATGGTCAGCTACGTGCCTGAAATAACAGGGATCATGACCGCCAGCTATATCGGTGGGGCGATGAATTTCCTGGCTGCGGTAAAAATTTTTAAAGCGCCTGAATCGACAACCAATGCGCTGATTGTGGCTGACAACCTGGTAATGGTGGTGCATATCATCGCCATGCTCGCTCTGCCCGGCGTGGCCTGGGCAGTGCGCACCTTCGGCACCCTGCCGGATGAGGAACTCTACGAGAACAGCAATGCTTCTGCTGAACGGGACGCAACCCATTACTGGCGGCCCAAGCCGATCTCACTGGTGGATATCGGCAAAAACCTGGCGCTGGCTTTTATCATTGTCACACTCTCCACCAAGCTCAGCGGTGTTATCCTCGCCACCTCGCTCCCAGAAACCCTTCGCAATTTCCTGGGCAATAAATATCTGCTTTTTACCACGGTGACCGTGATATTTGTCCTGCTGTTCCCCAAGTTCAGCGCTCGATTAGAGGGCACGCAGGAGATGGGAACCTTTGCGATCTATCTTTTCTTCGTATTAATCGGGATCCCGGCCTCTATCAAAACGATTCTGTTCGAAGCGCCGATACTTTTAGTTTTCTGCGGGATAATGGTACTTTTCAATGTGCTGGTTACTTTCGGACTCGGGAAGCTGCTGGGTTACAAGCTGCCTGAACTGGTACTTGTCTCGATCGCCAACACCGCCGGCCCGATGAATTCTGCCGGTATCGCTATCGCCAAGAAATGGAACAAGCTCGTTCTGCCGGCATTCCTGGTCGGTATCTGGGGCTATGTTATCGGAACCTATCTTGGGGTGATAACGGGCGAGATGCTGCGGATGATCTTTTGAGATGGTTTTTATGCGGCAGGCTGTTAATACCGCAGGAGTACGACATGCCGCGTCTTTCCAGATAAACAATATCTGAATCTATTACACGGGTTGAACGGGTATGCACCCACAAGCAAGCTGAAACGCGGTTCTTCCCTTACAAAAATAAACAAAGGAGCGAATTTCACTCACACAGGTACTTTTTCATCTCAAGTATTCCAGCAGAGAATTGCCTTCAGACATTATCACTTCTTACCCTTGGAAAAGCCTAAGATTTTTCTTTAATATAAACAGGTTTCATCCAGGAACTCAATGCTCTGATAAAAAAGGCCGGGATAGGGCTACCATTCAAGGGAATCCCTTTTAAATAGTAATAGCAGCTTTTTCCTCTCACCCAACTTATTTATTTGCCAATTTTTCAGTCCCAATTTTCTAAAGTTTGAATCCGCCCTGTCGATAAAAGGAGCAAGAGGGCGATACTTCAACTCACCTCCGAGCCGTCAGGTTCTGAGCGCGGGCTGAAAGTATGCTTATTCCAGTTAACAATGGCACAGCAGATATTCTTTAACAGAATAGTTTGGCAGTAATCCCCCTGCCAAAAATCCAGCCTGGGTCTGGTGGTCTTCCCTTCGCGACAAAAGACCGCCTATTAAGCAAGGATGCTTAATATATCATCAAGGAGGATGAAGTATGACTTTGTCGCTCAACACAAACATTTCAGCCATAACTGCCCGCCGAAATCTCTTCAGAGTCAGCGACGAGTTGAATACCAGTATGGAACGTCTTTCCAGTGGTCTGAGAATCAATCGCAGCGCTGACGATGCCGCAGGACTGACCATTGCAGAAAACCTGCGAGCCCAGATTATCGGCCTGGACCGATCGATAGCCAATGCCGTCGACGGGATATCGCTGATTCAGACCGGTGAGGGTGCCATGAAAGAGGGCAGCGCGATCCTTCACCGGATCCGTCAGCTTTCCGTACAGGCAGCCAACGGTACCTTTACCAGCAGGGACCGACAGGCGATCCAGAACGAGGTTTCCCTTCTGATCGACGAGATCAACCGAATCGCCTCGACAACCACATTCAACAGCAACAATCTGCTCAACGGGAACTCCGCGGCGCTTGTGAGCACGAGCCACCCGCTGGACATCAACGGTATAGTTGTGGGCAATGTAGGCGAAGGGGGAATCTTCTCTGTTACAATCAATGTGAGCGAATCCATGCCAGGGAATCGCCTTTTTGGCCGCAACCAGGTTGTGGGCACGCGTATTCTGACCACAATCGATGAAATGGGTCAAATATTCGATGCAACATCTCAGACCACCCTTCAATCGATCAGTTCTTTCAGGAATTTAAAGGTTTTTGAAGGTGGGGTGCGCAGCATGATTCTCACCCTGAGCAGCGATGCGGACAACAAGGTCACCGATATCGAGTTGTTCGCCACGGACACCCTTGAAATTGTGAAGGAACGCATATCGCTTGCGATCAACGACCCGGTCCAGACCACCGACCTCAACCTGGGAGGAGGCATCTCGGACGGGGTAACTCTGGTCAGTATTGCCTCTGTCGGAGTCTCTCCGGGCGGCGGCTTGCCGGGTAGCACGGTACTGACAATCACGATTCCCGAGCCTGGCAGGAGGCTTATCTGGGGTGGCGACGACAATGCCCTCTCAGCATTAGGGTTCAACGAAATCCAGGAAACGCAGCCACCGGTTTTTTCCATCACGGTACACAATACTTCGAGTCCGTTTAAAAAGTTTATTCCCAAGACATTGAAAGTATTCGGGGCCAGGGCTTCCGGGCTTATCCAGGGAATCGATATCCGTTTCCGGCCCACTCTCAATATCAGCCTTTCCGGGTCCTCGGTCACGCAGGTCGGGGCTTTCAATGTGCCGGAACTGGTGCTCAGCCAGAGTGGTGGAAGTAACTCTTTTCTGCTGAAGATTACTCCCAGGCCTCTGATATTTCAGATCGGAGCCAATCAGGGCGATGTTCTTGAAACAAAAATTGGAGACGTAAGCGCCAACAGCCTGGGGATAAACGGGATTAATATCCTTGAACAGACACTGGCGGGCGAGTCGATCAGAACCGTCGACAACGCCCTTGAACGTCTCAATGCAGAGCGGGCCAACCTCGGCGCGGTGCAGAACCGTCTGGAAAGCACGATCCGCAGCCTTCAGATCGCATCGTCAAATCTGGCAGGCAGCGAATCCCAGATCCGCGATCTCGACTTCTCAGACGAGATAGTCAATTTCACTGCGCTGCAGGTTCTAACCCAGTCGGCAACATCGTTCCTGGCTCAGGCCAACGCTCTGAGCAGTGCAGTTCTCAATCTGATCAGAGATTGAAAGAAGGAGGATATACTCCGTCCAAGCAGATAGGTTCTTTGACAACAATTGTCGGCAGCGGCTGACTGTTACTCCTGTGACAGGCGCAGGCGCAACTTTCTCAAAGCGTGGGACAAGCTCACAGACATCCGATATAAGTGCGCCCGCGTAATCCCTTGAGAGAAACATGATTGCAGCAGTACAGCTGCCGTATCAGAATACAAAGAGGGCTTTCCATAGCAAACGAGGTCAGGGCAGAAGCTCCGTGTATCCCTTACTATATTCTGATCACTGGAAAGAACGGAGAAGATAAAAGAACACGTTAATTGACATAAAATTAAATTGCCGGTGCGATAACCCGGCAGACAGAAATAAATTCCCGCCCCATAGCGCCTAAATCTGGCAAGTTGGGGTGGTCACCCGAGACGGCAGTGCGCCCTTTTAAGCGTGGTCCCTGATGACAATTCCGGCGTTCTACCGAGCGAGGGTACTGTTGTCCAAGCAACTCCTTTAACCATCGGGTCACGGAAGACCCGCCCTGGACATGGAGGTCCGTGTATGCAGCACAGCTAATCCAAAACCGAAATACTTCCGGCTTCATGCCTGAAGAGCGTGCATCAAAGCTTCGTGTTACGCCGGAGTCTCTGTGCGTGCACGAAGCCGGGGAAGCGCTTGTCTGCCCCAAGGGGTGAACTGTGCCGTGAAAACCCCTGGGGAACCTCGCGGTCCCATTGCCCGCTTAGTCCGGTGTGAAGCAATACGGCGAGAGCCGGAATGTGCTTGTCTGAAGGATAAGTACGCCCGAAAGCAAGCTAATAAGTCGCCCCAAATGGACCCTTATACTTTGCTTTGGAATCGAACAATCACTAGCCATTCTAAAAAGGAGGTGACTCTATTTAGAAGCGGATAATATTCCTTTGCTGGAATATAAATTCCGCATTGTGCGCTGATCAGTGGTCCAGATTTGGACCCTATGGCGCTGGAGGTGCTCATCTTTAATTTTGATAGAGTAAGTAGGGAAACTTGCTCTTAACCTATCATGGAGGATAATCTTATGGCTGGTCTTACTTTAAATACCAATATTCCAGCTATGAACACCCGCCGCAACCTTCTGCTGCAGAACAAGCGGGTCGGCAAAAGCATGGAAAAGTTGTCCTCGGGTTTGAGGATCAACCGTGCGGCCGATGATGCGGCAGGGATGACAATCGCGGAAAACCTGCGTGCACAGGTTATCGGCTTGAGCCGGGCGGTGGCCAACTCGCAGGATGCGATTTCATTGATGCAGGTAGCGGAAGGTGCGCTGGGCGAACAGCACAACGTTCTGCAGAGAATGCGTTATCTTGCGGTCCAGTCGGCAAACGGCACGCTGACAAGCCGTGACCGCAAGGCTCTTCAGGCTGAGATATTCCAGTTGATCGACGAGCTGGACCGGATTGCTCTGACCACTACTTTCAACAGCATCAACCTGCTTAACGGTAATGTAGGGGCACTGGTCAGCTCGGACGATCCGAACAATGTCGTCGGTATTCTAGTGAGCAATGTAGGCCCAGGTGGTACTTTTTCGGTGGCGATCAGTGCGACGAACCTGGGCAAGTTGCAGGTGCAGAACGCGCAGACCTTTGTTCGGGTCACCGAGGCGGGCCGTCCACTGGATGCAGATCCGACCACAACCCTGCAGTCGATCAGCCGGTTCCAGGATTACGGGGTTTTCGCTGGTGGCCAGGATTCGGTAAACCTGACCCTGAGCAGCAATGTGAATAACAAGATCACCACCACCCAAGTATTCGCCACCGACACGCTGGGAGAATTGGCACGGAAGATTTCCCTGGCGATCAACAATCCGGATACCACTACGGATCTCGGATTGGCCGCAGACAAGAGCGACGGTGCTCCTCTGGTCAGTATTGCCAAGATCGGTCTGGCGCCGGCTGGCGGTAGCATTGGTGCTACGAGCCTCATTGTCACCACCCCCGAATCGGGAGCAACGCTGGTTTTCGGTGGAGAGTCCTCGCTCCTGACAGCCCTGGGCTTCAGTGAAGTTCAGGCTCCGGTGCAGCCAATCTTCTCCCTCGCGGTAATCGACATTGGTGAGGGAAAGATCTCAACCAAATATTCGCGGGTTTTCGGTAACCGGGCGAGCAACCTGATCCAAGGTGTGGATATTTCTTTCCGCACCATGCTGGATATCAGTATCAGCGCAACTGCGGTTGACCAGGTAGGGGCCTACCGGATTGCCAAGCTCGTTCAGAAGAACGGTATCACCGGGCCGGACGGTTTCGTGATTCAGGTTTCGCCCCGTCCGCTTTCTTTCCAGATCGGGCCTAACCACGGCAACTTTATCAATACCCAGATTGGTGATATGACCGCCGCATCTCTTGGTATTCAGGGGCTTAATATCAGCGGCCAGCTCCTGGCACAGGAGTCGATCAAACCGATAGACACGGCGCTCGATCTTGTCAGTGCCCAGCGTTCCACCCTTGGTGCTGTGCAGAACCGACTGGAGAGCACGATCGCCAACCTCAGCGTCGCCGAAGAAAACATGGAGGCGTCGGAATCCCAGATCAGGGATCTGGACTTCTCCGATGAGGTGATTGAGTTCACTTCGGCCCAGATTCTGACCGCCTCGGGAACAAGCTTCCTGGCTCAGGCGAACGCTTTGAGTAACAATGTATTAACTCTTCTGCAGTAAATACGGGCAAGCTGAGGCAGGCCCCCCTCCGGCTTAAACCCCGGCCCGGGTTATTACTATCCGGGTCGGGGTTGGTGCCCTTTCCTTCCCAAAAAGCGCTTTTTTCTTGACCTGACAGAAAAAATTTCTTCCCACAAGAGAGTCTTTAATCCTTCTTACAAAAAAACTTTAATAATTCTAAACTTTCCCAGTCGAGTGCCGATATAGGAGAATAGCCGATAAATTCTATGGGCTAAGTTTATTGTA